>NZ_JASOOK010000001.1:0-153973 GCF_030217725.1 Streptococcus sp. UMB1203
TATGGGACTTTTTTTCTACACAAAAAAGGCTCCATAAGATCCATAGGGGATTTACCCACTACAAATATTATAGAGCCGATATAATGCGCTTTATTATGAAAAGTTCTAGTAAATTCTTTATAAAATCAACTTCCAGCAGCCTTTTCACTTTTTATTAATAAGTTCTTTCTTCACCTTGGCTAGTCAAGATAACAGGTCCATCTTTCGTAATGACAAATTGGTGTTCATACTGACATGACAATCCACCATCAATGGTCTTATGCGCCCAACCAGTCTTCATATCTGTATCAATTTCCCAGTCACCTGTATTGATCATTGGTTCAATGGTTAAGACCATTCCTTCACGAAGACGGAGTCCACGACCAGCAACACCATAGTTAGGAACCATTGGTTCTTCATGCATAGTTGGGCCAACACCATGACCAACCAAATCACGCACTACACCGTAACCACGACTTTCAGCGTATTCTTGAATGGCTGCACCAATATCACCGATACGATTCCCAATGACGGCTTGCTCAATACCCTTGTACATAGCTTCTTTGGTTACATCCATCAAGTTTTTCACTTCTTCGGACGGTGTACCAACAGCATAAGCCCAACAAGAGTCTGCTAGGCCACCAGAATAGCTCTGAGTGTATTTTTTCATTTGCTCAACATTGTTGAAGTTTAATTTTGAGACATTCAGGTCAGATTTAGCAATTGGACCTCCCAAAACCATATCAACTTTGAGCAAATCACCATCTTTCAAGATATAGTGACGAGGGAAAGCATGAGCCACTTCATCATTAAGAGAGCAACAGGTAGCATAAGGATAGTCCATCATGGCACCGTCAACTCCAATCTGAAGCGGAAGGAAATTTTCTTCCTTACAACGACGGCGAACGTATTCTTCAACTTCCCACATATCTACGCCAGGCTTAATCAAATCACGCAAGCCAATATGGATACTTGCTAAAAAATCACCGGCCTTATCCATAGCTTCGATTTCACGAGCTGATTTTAATGTTATCATTTTTTCTCCTAGTTTCTAATTAATTTTAACGGTTATATTAGCTTTTGAAACAATCTGATGACCATGATAAATATCGTAGTCAATAATAGCTGATCGTCTAGTATGATGGATAATGCGTGCTTGAATGCGCAGTATATCATCAATCTGAACAGCCTGCAAAAAGTAGATTAGCATCTGCTCAATAATAAGATTACGACCACTATTAACAACTAAATCTTGGGTCATGTGGGTCAGAATTTCTGCCAATACACCATTAGCCAAAACTCCGTTTTTCTCAAGCATAAAGGGTTCCACTGTAATGACTACTTCATCATGGTGGTAAGAAAGTTTTTGACCAATCTGCTCAGAAAAAGTTGGTAGAGCCGAAACTTGGGAACGACTCATCTTCTCCATGACATCTCGTCGTGTCACAACTCCAAGCAAGGTTTGATTATTCCGAACAACCGGTACCATTTCAAAGTCTTCTGCAATCATCCGTTGACTCACATTGGCAATATTTGTCGATAATCCAACCAAAAATAGACTACGAGACATGACCTTATCAATTGTGGTACTTGGTGACTTATCACCCGCATCTCTCATAGTAACAACCCCAACAACGACCTGATGTTGATTAATAACAGGGAAACGACTGCTACGATTCTTACGTACCAAGTCCAAATAATCTTTAACAGTGTCAGTCTCTCTCAAAAAACCATACTCATGACTTGGGCGATAAAGTTTCTCAACTGTCAGAATATCAGTCTTGATTTGTACATTTGACAGGGCTTTATTTATCATGGTCGCAATGGTAAAAGTGTCATTCTTACTTCTCAGAACTGGAATTCCTTTTTGATTGGCCAGTTTAAGCACATCATCATGAACCTGAAATCCACCTGTAACCAGAACTGCATTTTCATTTTCCAGCGCTAGTAATTGGATACGCGTACGATCTCCGACAATCAGGAGCCCACCATCGTGAAGGTAGGACAAGATATTTTGTTCAGTCATGGCACCGATTGAAAATTTACTAAATTCTCTCTCTAAACCTTCTTGCCCAGCCAAAACCTCAGAAGAAGTCACTTCTGCAATTTCAGCAAATGTTAATCTTTCGATAGCAACTTTCTGAGATTTAACACGAATAGTACCACTTCTTGGTCGAGTCTCTACTATTCCACGATTTTCCGCTTCCTTGATAGCGCGATAGGCCGTTCCATCACTTACTCCTAGATGGTTGGAAATGCTTCGAACACTGACCCTTTTACCAACCGGTAATTCTTCCAAATAACTTAGAATTTCTTGGTGTTTACTCATTAATTTCTCCCTTTACAAAGCGAAACTCAAGATAATCACGCATTTTCCTCGTATAGCGATCACTTCCTTTAAACTGACGAATCAAGCGAAATCCAGCCTTAAGAGCAACTCGTTGACTGGCTTCATTTTCGAGATGGGTTATAATAGATAATTGTTTTAAACCAAATTCCTCAAAAGAAAGCTGACAAAGTTTTTTAACAACTTCTGTCATAAAACCTTGAGACCACACATCTTTTCTCAAAAAATAACCAAGTTCTGCTTCTTTTTTAATTTCATCTAGCTTTTCAAACTTAATTGAACCAATCATTTTTTCAGTTTTCTTGTCACAAATAGCCCATACTCCTAATGGAGATTTCATAAAATAATTGGCCATTGCATATTGACTTTCTTCCAAACTTGCTTGAGTCGGGAAAATAAATTGGAGATTTTCTGGATTTGAAGCTATCTCATGGAAGTCCTGACTATCACTAAAAAAGAAAGGACGCAAATACAAGCGATCCGTTTCAAAAAAAGAAAACATTGCTAATTTGGTCCAAATATTCATAAACACCTCTACGGTTTATTCTTCAACAAGTGTAATATCCGCTCCTAGATTACGTAATTTTTCAATAATATCTGAATAACCACGTAAGATGAACTCAATATTTGTAATTTCAGTTTTGCCTTCAGCCATTAAACCAGCAATGACAAGTGCGGCCCCAGCTCTAAGGTCAGTAGCTTTTACATTTGCACCACGCAAAACACGTCCACCAGTATATAAAATATGGTCGTTTGTAGTCGTAATATCTGCGTCCATCTTTGCTAGTTCAAAAACATGGTTTACTCGTTTTTCATAAATGGTATCAATAATGGTACCACGCCCCTCTGCTGTTAATAGAAGAGGAGTAATTGGTTGTTGCAAGTCAGTAGCAAAACCAGGATAAGGAGCTGTCTTAATATTGATTGCTTTCAAATTAGACTGTTCTTCGACAAAAATACTGTCCTCAGATACAGTCATTCTCACTCCCATTTCTTCCAACTTAGCAATGAATCCTTCTAGGTGTTCATAAAGAACATTATTAATCCGAATTCCCTTACCAACTGCAGCAGCTAAGGAAATATATGTTCCTGCTTCAATACGGTCTGGAATCACCTGATGACGCGTTCCATGTAATCTGTCAACACCATCAATAATGATGATATTGGTTCCAGCACCACGGATATGGGCACCCATATTATTCAATAGAGTAGCAACGTCAATAATCTCAGGTTCACGGGCTGCATTTTCAATAATAGTACGACCATTTGCTTTAACCGCAGCAATCATCGTATTAATCGTCGCACCCACACTAACCGTATCCATGTAGATACTTGCGCCGTGAAGTCCTGTATCTTTAGCAGATAACTTCATGTTATCTCCCTCGTAGCTAACAGTTGCTCCCATAGCTTCAAAAGCCTTAAGATGTAGATCAATAGGGCGAGGTCCCAGATCACATCCACCAGGTAAGCCAACAGTGGCTTCACCAAAGCGACCTAAAAGACTTCCATAAAAATAATAAGATGCACGAAGACTATTGATTTTCCCATATGGCATTGGAATATTTTGAACACCTCTTGGATCAATCTCTAACACATCATCATAACGCTTAACGGTAGCGCCCATCAATTCCATAATTTCGACAAGACTAGCAACATCGGAAATATCTGGGACACAATCCAAAGTTACCACATCATCTGCCAAAATAATAGCTGGAATCAAAGCTACTACACTATTTTTTGCGCCACTAATGGTAATCTCACCTTGCAGAGGCAAGCCACCATTGATAACAATTTTTCTCATTTTAAATTTTTTATACTCTTTCAAAATTTCTAAAAAGGTCCTACATTAAAGTATATCATAAATTCACCCTTTTTTCCATCATTTTCAATTATATTAGCTGAATAGGATTTATTGGTAACTGAGTTTCTTACAAAGTTTTGCCCATTTTTTGCCCCCTGAACAGAAAAAAAAAGCCCTTCGGATAAAATCCGAGGGACTTAAAACGTTGCTAAATCAACAGCCGAACTTTTGAATTTCATGGTTCGGGATAAAATAGTTCACTGAACTTTTTTATTTTTTAAGGTTGTAGAATGATTTCAATCCACGGTATTCTGCTACTTCACCAAGTTGGTCTTCGATGCGAAGCAATTGGTTGTATTTAGCGATACGGTCTGTACGTGAAAGTGAACCAGTCTTGATTTGTCCTGCGTTAGTTGCAACTGCGATGTCAGCGATTGTTGAATCTTCAGTTTCACCTGAACGGTGTGATACAACGGCAGTGTAACCAGCTTCTTTCGCCATTTCGATAGCGTCGAATGTTTCAGTAAGAGTACCGATTTGGTTAACTTTGATAAGGATTGAGTTAGCAGCACCTTCTGCAATACCTTTTTCAAGGTAAGAAGTGTTTGTTACGAAGAAGTCGTCACCAACCAATTGAACTTTGCCACCAAGACGTTCAGTAAGAGCTTTCCAACCGTCCCAGTCGTTTTCATCCATACCATCTTCGATAGTGATGATTGGGTATTTGTTTACCAATTCTTCAAGGTAGTCGATTTGTTCTGCAGCAGTACGTACAGCTGCTCCTTCACCTTCAAATTTAGTGTAGTCGTAAACTTTACGTTCTTTATCGTAGAATTCTGATGAAGCACAGTCAAATCCGATAAATACGTCTTTACCTGGAACATATCCAGCAGCTTCGATAGCAGCAAGGATAGTTTCAACTCCATCTTCAGTTCCTTCAAAACGAGGAGCGAATCCACCTTCGTCACCTACGGCTGTTTCAAGACCACGAGATTTAAGGATTTTCTTAAGAGCGTGGAAGATTTCAGCACCCCAACGAAGAGCTTCTTTGAATGTAGGTGCACCAGCAGGTACGATCATGAACTCTTGGAAAGCGATTGGAGCGTCAGAGTGAGAACCACCGTTGATGATGTTCATCATTGGAGTTGGAAGAACTTTAGTGTTGAATCCACCAAGGTAGCTGTAAAGTGGGATTTCAAGGTAGTCAGCAGCAGCACGAGCTACAGCGATAGACACACCAAGGATTGCGTTAGCACCCAATTTACCTTTGTTAGGAGTACCGTCAAGTGCGATCATAGCACGGTCGATAGCTTGTTGGTCACGTACATCGTAGCCGATGATTGCTTCAGCAATGATGTTGTTTACGTTGTCAACAGCTTTTTGTGTACCAAGACCACCGTAACGAGATTTGTCACCGTCGCGAAGTTCAACTGCTTCGTGTTCACCAGTAGAAGCTCCTGATGGAACCATACCACGTCCGAAAGCACCTGATTCAGTGTAAACTTCTACTTCAAGTGTTGGGTTACCGCGTGAGTCTAGGACTTCGCGAGCGTAAACATCAGTAATAATTGACATTTTTTACTCTCCTTATGAGTTAAATTTTTTACACCTCTATAATACATTAAAAACCCTCCTTTTTCAAGAAAAAACGTTATCTTTGTGCAAATTTTCCTTAACTTTATAAAGTAATCGCTTTCTTTTGTCTGTTTTATTCTAACTTTTATGATATACTGTTTTCATGACAGATTTATCAAAACAATTACTTGAAAAAGCTCATGGTGGGCCAAAATTAAATCCAGATGAACAAAGACGCTATCTTGGCACTTTTGAGGAAAGAGTTCTTGGATATGCAGATATTGACACAGCAAATAGCCCTCAGTTAGAAAAAGGCTTTTTATCTATTTTAGAAAACCTTCAGGAAAAAGCAGAACCACTATTTGTGAAGATTTCACCAAATATCGAATTTGACAAGCAAGTTTTCTACTTAAAAGAAGCTAAAGAAACTGATAGTCAAGCTACCATTGTATCTGAAGAGCATACTTCTTCTCCTTTTGGCCTGATTATCCACACCAATGCACCCGTTCAAGTAGAAGAAAAGAACCTTCGACTTGCTTTTGCAAAACTTTGGGAAGTTAAAAAGGAAGAACCAGCCAAAACATCCTTATGGAAAAAATGGTTTGGCTAAATCTTGCGCATATTTAATAAATGCCCTATATTGGCAGCCGTGTGCTCCACATAGAGACTGGCATTTTTCAAACTATCTTCTAGAGGTTCACTTTTCTCCAAAATTGAAAAAGCAGCTTGGATATTTTCAAATGGTAAGGGAGGTAAATCTTCAGCAAGACTACCGCAAATAGCAATAACAGGAACTCCGACAGGGGTTCTTTTTGCTACGCCTATAGGCGCTTTACCTGATAAGCTTTGAGGATCTAGCCTTCCTTCTCCTACAATAACCAAGTCAGCATGTGAAACTTTCTTATCAAAGTTGATTAAGTTCAAGCAGGTATCAATTCCAGACACGATATTTGCCTGAGCAAAGGCACACAAACCGCCAGCAATGCCTCCACCAGCTCCTGCTCCTTTAATTTCCAATGTTGCAGGTGAGACTTTTTCATAAAAATCTTGGATTGCCTGATCTACGGCATCAAACATAGTAGGATCTAGGCCTTTTTGCTTGCCAAAAGTGTAAGTCGCACCTTGATGACCACATAAGGGACTTACGACATCTGCTAAAATACGAATTTGAACATCCTCAGGAATTTCATAGCGATTTTCTGTTGAAACATAAGCTAAGTTCAATAAGGATTGACCGCATGCAGGCAAGACATTTCCATCCCTATCATAAAATCGATAACCTAAACCAGCAGCGATCCCAATTCCTCCGTCATTACTGGCCGTGCCACCAACACCGATATAGATATCTTTAATCCCTTTAGCAATGAGATTGCAAATCAACTCTCCAATACCACGAGTTTGGATTTGAAGTGGATTTCGATTCTCCATCGGAATTTTTCCAAGACCAACCAAGTCAGCTACTTCAAAGAGTGCAAGTTCCCCTTTTTGAAAATAGCGCATGGCTTCTTTTTGTCCAAAAGGTCCTGTCACTTGGATCCATTTTTCTTCTAGGTCAAGAGAATGTCGGATAGCATCTACAGTACCTTCTCCCCCATCACCAACAGGGCAGAGGAGACATTCTACATCTGCTATCGATTGTTGGAAGCCTCTTTTTATTGCTTCAGCTACCTGTTGAGCTGTCAAGCTTTCCTTAAATGAATCTGGTGCAATTACAATCTTCATATTTTCCCTCATTCTAAACAGTCAATCAAAGGTAGAGCTTCTAAAAAATCCCTCTTGTCAACATGATGTTGTATTTCTTTTTTGAGTACCTCTTTGGCACAAAAAGCAATTCCCAGTCCTGCTGACTTCAACATTAATAGATCATTGGCCCCGTCACCGATTGCAATCGTTCTTTCTTTAGGAAGTTTTAGTTCCTCTCTCCATTTTTCCAGAGTCTCTTTTTTGACCTGGGGACTGATAATTTGTCCAACTAATTTTCCTGTTAGATGACCGTCTTTATCTTCAAGTTGATTGGCAGAGAAATAGGCAATACCGAGAGATTTTGCTAATCTATCAACTATTGGTGTAAATCCACCGGACACCAGACCAACTTGAATGCCATTCTTTTGGAGAATGGAAATGAATTCCTGGGCATTTGGAGATAGATGAATAGAGTTGAAGACTTTATCAAAGATCGAAATAGAAAGGCCTTCCAACAAGGAAACTCTTTTTCTTAAACTGCTTTCAAAGTCTATCTCTCCTCGCATTGCCCAACTTGTAATCTGAGATATTTCCTCCTCACGACCTACCTCTCTTCCCAAAAGATCAATCACTTCTTCTAGAATTAAGGTTCCATCAACATCCATAACACACAAGCCTTTTACTTGAGACATCAGTTCTCCTCTCTAAACAGCCCAAAAATCGTATGAAGCCATCATACGATTTTATCTATTAATTAACTAAACTATGGTACAAGTCAAGGTATGACTTGCAGGCTGTATCCCATGAGAAATCACACTCCATGGCTTGTTTTTGTAAGTTTCTCCAAACGTCAGGATGATTTCTATACAAGTCTAATGCTGTTTGGAAAGTCCAATTCAACCAGTAAGGTGAAAGATTGTCAAAGCTAAATCCAGTACCGTTTCCTTCGATTGGATTGAAAGCGCGAACGGTATCTCGTAAACCACCAACCTCATGAACCAATGGCAAGGTTCCGTAACGCATAGCCATCATTTGAGACAAGCCACACGGTTCAAAACGACTTGGCATGAGGAAGAGGTCACATGCAGCGTAGATTTCTTGAGCTAGTTTGACATCAAAAGTGATATTTGCTGATAGCTTGTCTGGGTAAATTTGAGCAAACCATGAGAAAGCTCCTTCAAAGGCTGAATCACCAGTTCCCAAAAGAACAATCTGAACATCTTCTTGCAAGATATGGTGCAGACTTTCCACTACCACATCAAAACCTTTTTGACGTGTCAAACGAGAAACAATTCCCACCAGAGGAACATCAGCTCTAACTGGCAAGCCAACTCTCTCTTGTAATTTTGCCTTATTCTTGGCTTTTCCAGACAAATCTTCCTGATTAAAATGATAGTCTAATAGGGTATCGGTCTGAGGATTATAAAGGTCAGCATCAATCCCATTCACGATACCAGAAACTTTACCAGACTCCATTCGAAGAATCTGATCCAAGTTACATCCAAACTGACTAGTCATAATTTCATGAGCATAACTAGGTGAAACGGTTGACACACGATCCGCATAGAGAATACCTGCCTTCATCCAGTTCAGACAGTTGTTCCAGCGAAGGGTGCCATCAGCGTATCGCTCAAAGCCAACTCCAAACAAATCCCATAACATTCCTTCTGAAAATTGTCCTTGGAATTCTAAATTATGAATAGTTAAAACAGTTTTTATTCCTTGATAGGATTGAATCCAACGGTATTTTTCCTTTAACAAGAAAGGAATCATAGCTGTATGGTAGTCATGAACATGGAGAAGGTCGGGAATAAAGTCAATCCTCTCCATAGCCTCAATGGCAGCAAGTTGGAAGAAAGCAAAGCGTTCTCCGTCATCAAAATCACCGTAAACATGACCACGGAAGAAATAATATTGATTGTCAATAAAGTAGAAGGTTACACCATTTAATACTGTTTTCTTAATCCCACAGTACTGTTTACGCCAACCAACGCTCACCTCAAAATGAAGAACATCTTCAATCTGATTGCCAAATTTAGCCTCTACCATGTCATAGTAGGGTAAAATCACTGCAACTTCGTGTCCTGCTTTTACCAGTGATTTTGGAAGAGCGCCAATGACGTCTCCCAAACCACCTGTTTTTGAAAAGGGTGCACCCTCAGCTGCTACAAATAAAATTTTCATGAATGAATATCCTCTGTTACTTTAGCACCTTTCTTAACGACGACTGGATGTTCTGCAGTTCCACGGATCACAACTCCATCCGCAACTTCTACACCCTTGTCCAAGATAGCATATTCGACCTGAGCCCCTTCTCCAATAACAACACGAGGGAAGAGTAGGCTATCTTTAACCAGGCTATCCTTATGGACATGAATATTACGTGATAGAACGGAATTAGCCACTTGACCTTCAATGATACTACCAGAGGCAAACTGAGATGTACTTACCTTAGATGTATTAGCATAATAAGTTGGCTCTTCGTTTTTGACCTTTGTATAAATCTTTTGATTTGGAGTAAAGAGAGAGTAGAATTTTTGCGATTCAAGCATATCTTTGTTAGCTTGGTAATAAGACTCTACAGAATGAATATTTGCCAGATAACCTGTGTACTCATAAGCAAAAGCTCCTTCTTTTGCAGCCAAATCACGTAAAACATAGCGCAATTTCTCTGGATGTTCTTTCTTAGCTTCTTCTTCCAAGCGTTCAATCAACCAAGGTGTATCAACAACAAAGATATCTGTAGACATATTGTAAACTTCATCTGTTGATTTGCTGTCAAAGAGTTTGTGAGAACGAACATGGTCAGTTTCATCCACTTCCAAGATTGCATTGACTTCTGAAATGTCTTTCTTAGCTAGTTTTTTATAAACTACAGTGATAGGCCCTTTTGTTGAACTGTGTAGGTGGAATACTTGGTTCAGATCAATATTAATCAAAACATCACAGTTAAGTGACACTGTTTGGTTTGAGCCGGAACGTTTCAAATAAGTAAGAAGCTGTTGGTAGTATTCTTTTCCAACTGTACTACTTTCCACACGGGTATTGTAAATACCTAGATAGTAGTGGCTAAGAAGAGTTGACAAGCCCCACTCACGACCAGAACGGATATGGTCAAAGACTGAGCTGATATTGTCTTGTTGAAAAATACCGAAAATACTACGCACACCAGCATTAGCAAGACTTGAAAGCGGGAAATCAATCAAACGATATTTACCACCAAATGGCAAACTAGCTACTGGACGGTGGTCGGTCAATGTTGACATATCATGAAAACCAACTGTGTTTCCTAAAATGGCAGAATATTTATCAATCTTCATCTGTTGCTACCCCCACTACTTCATCATATCCTACAACTTGTACTTCTTCTGTTCCATCAATTTCGACACCATCAGAAATAACTGCACCTTCACCAATAATGGCACGTTTGATTTTAGCTCCCTGACCAACAATTGCACCACTCATGATAACTGAATCTACTACTTCTGCCCCTTCGCGAACTTGTGCACCTGTTGAGAGGATAGAATGTTTAACAGTTCCATCTACGAAACAGCCATCAACAACCAAGGAATCTTCCACGTGAGCATTTGCCCCAAGGAAGTTTGGTGGTGAAATTAAGTTTCTTGAGTAAATCTTCCATTGACGGTTACGGCTATCCAAGGCATTTTCTGGAGAAATGTACTCCATGTTGGCTTCCCAAAGTGACTCAATCGTACCAACGTCTTTCCAGTAACCATTAAATTCGTAAGCATAGACACTTTCACCTGACTCAAGGTAATTTGGAATGACATTTTTACCAAAGTCTGACATATCCACATTGCTCTTTTCAGCAGCAACAAGCATATTGCGAAGACGTTGCCAATCAAAGATGTAAATACCCATAGAAGCCTTTGTAGATTTAGGTTGAGCTGGTTTTTCTTCAAATTCAACGATACGATTATTAGCATCTGTGTTCATGATACCAAAACGACTAGCTTCTTTAAGAGGGACATCTAAAACTGCTACTGTCAAGCTGGCATTATTATCCTTGTGAGACTGGAGCATATCATCATAATCCATTTTATAGATGTGATCCCCAGACAGAATCAAGACATACTCAGGATTAACACTGTCGATATAGTCAATATTTTGGTAAATAGCGTGACTAGTCCCCTCAAACCAACGATTTCCTTCACTTGCAGAATAAGGTTGAAGAATAGAGACACCAGAATTGATACCATCTAGTCCCCAGCTTGAACCGTTCCCGATATGGTTGTTGAGAGCAAGTGGTTGGTACTGTGTAATAACTCCAACATTGTTGATACCTGAGTTGGCACAGTTTGAAAGAGCAAAGTCAATGATACGGTAGCGCCCACCAAATTGCACAGCTGGTTTTGCAATGCTTTGAGTGAGTTTACCGAGACGAGTTCCTTGCCCACCAGCAAGAATCAAAGCTAACATTTCATTCTTCATTTTCTACTCCTTTTTGGTTTTTACTTGTGACGGTTTTAGTAGGTTTCAAGCGACGTTTGATTTTCCAAACACTTGCTCCCATAGCTGGTAGGGTAAAGGTCAAGGTCTGCTCATAATCTTTCCATAGTTCTTCTTGCGTTTGCACAGTTTGATTATGTTCTTTCCAAACGCCTCCCCACTCTTCTAACTCAGTATTCCAGACTTCTTCGTAAATCCCTGCAACAGGAAGTCCGATTGTAAAATCTTTTCGTTCAACAGGTGCCATATTAAAGATACAGACTAACATATCATCCTTCTTCCCCTTACGGATGAAGGAAAGAACACTCTGGTCTCTATTATCCGCATCGATGATTTCAATGCCATCATAACTAGTATCAATTTCCCACAGACAGCGGTGGTCTTTGTAAAACTGGTTTAGCTGAGAAGTGAAATACTTCATCTTAGCATTCATTGGATCTTCTAGGTTAGACCACTCCAACTGTTCTTCAGATTTCCATTCTAGGAATTGCCCATATTCACTACCCATGAAGAGCAATTTCTTACCAGGGTGACAAATTTGGTAAGTGTAGAGATTACGCAAGCCTGCGAATTGATTATAACGATCTCCCCACATCTTGTGCATCATACTCTTCTTGCCATGAACCACTTCATCGTGTGAGAATGGTAAGAGATAGTTCTCCTTGAAGACATACATAAAGCTGAAAGTCACCAGGTTAAAGTCATATTTACGATAAATCGGATCTTCTTCGTAGAATCGGAGGATGTCATTCATCCAACCCATATTCCATTTATAGTCAAATCCTAGACCATCTGAATCCTTAGTGTCAGTAATCTGAGTAGCTGATGAACTTTCCTCAGCTATCATCATAACGTCTGGATGAACTAGTTTAATCACATCATTCAAGCGTTGAAGGAAATAATAACCTTCATAGTTGAGATTGCCACCATCTTTATTAGGTGTCCATGGAGCATCATCGTAGTCAAGATAGAGCATGTTGCTAACCGCATCCACGCGAATACCATCTAAATGATAAAAATCAATCCAAAACTTAATACTAGAAATCAAGAAAGACTGGACTTCATTCTTTCCAAGGTCAAAATTGAGTGCTCCCCAACCGTAGTTATGAGCCTTATTATGGTCTTGGTATTCAAAAGTCGGTGTTCCATCATAATAGGCCAAGGCATCATCATTGATAGTAAAGTGACCAGGTACCCAGTCTACAATAACACCTATATTGTTTAAGTGACATTCCTCAACAAAATCTTGAAACTCTTCAGGACGACCATAGGCATGCTCTAGAGCAAAGTAACCCATAAGCTGATAGCCCCAACTCAAACCTAGTGGGTGAGACATCAGGGGCATAAACTCAATGTGAGTATAATTCATCTCAACCAAGTAAGGAATGAGTTCATCTTTCAATTGAGCAAAACTATAGGGGCTGCCATCCGGATTTCTCTTCCAAGAGCCAGCATGAGCCTCATAAATATTGACAGGACGCTCTTCAAAGCTCAAGCGTTTTCTACGGGCTAGCCAGAGGCCATCCTTCCATTTCTTTTCTGGAATATCTGTTAAAATAGCACCAGTCCCAGGTCGGGCCTCATACCGTACAGCCAAAGGGTCAATCTTCATCAGCTGATGACCATTTGCACGTGTGATATGATACTTATAAATTTGACCTTCTTGAGCAAGACTGGTAAAGACTTCCCATACTCCAAATTCATTCCGTTCCATCAGAATTTGATTTTCAACCCAATTGGTGAAATCCCCTACCAAGTGAACAGCCTGAGCATTAGGCGCCCACACACGAAAAGTATAGCCATACTCTCCATTTTTTTCTTCCCTATGAGCTCCCAGATAGTGCTGGAGGTGAAAATTTTCACCTGTCACAAAGGTTTCTAAAGCTTGTTTCTTATCCATACACCCTCCTAATTCTGTAAGCGTTTTCTATAGATTTATTATACTACCTTTTTAGGGAAGATTCAAGTAAATTACGGAATTTGCAAAAAAATCTTTTGAAAGTCTTCAACAAATTCACTGATGTGTTCACTTGTAAATCAAGAAATTTTCAGAAACGATTTGAAAACGAATTGTTTTTTAATAATACTATCATAAAGTTCGTTATTTAGCTAACAAAAATATAATTTTAAGAAAAAAAAAATAAATCAGGAAACGAATCTCCTGATTTTATTAACAGATAAACACCACAAATGAATCTAAATTGTAAATCTATTCTACAAAACTTTAAAGACGCTGGCACTGACGCCACCAACCATATCTTTGTCATTTAAGTGGCTATTGGTCACCAAAAGTTCTAGATTTCCTGCATTTTCAAACTTGAAGTCTTGTCCTTTAGCATTAAAGACAACCAATAAATGTTCTTCCCCATGAATCTCATAGACAATCCAACCACTATGTTCGTGAGCGGAATGAACAAAAACATGATGGTAAATTTCATCATAAGTAGGGTAAGAAAAGGCACTGGTTTCTGTCTTCAATCGTATCATCTGACGGATAAATTCAATACTGTCTTGACGCTCATTAATCAAGTCCCAGTTCACTTGGTTGACACTGTCAGGAGCGTTATAGCTATTCATAGCACGCTCTCTATCATCATGGGTCAACTCACCATTTTCACCAGTCGCATCTAGTTTGGTACGACCAAATTCTTGACCGATTTCCATAAAGGCCATCCCTTGCATGAGCAGATTCATGGCTGTGGCTGTCTCAACCTTACGCATGATTTGCTCGGAACTTTGGTCTGGATGAAGGGTCGCCAATAAATCGTGAAGATTGTAATTGTCATGGGCTTCCACGTAGTTAAGCACTTGATTTGGATGTGTATAGGTTCCTAGTTCACGACTGCCTAGGATTGCTTTGGCAAGAATGGGCTCTGTCGCAGCACCGCTGACAAAACCTGACTTGATAGCACCGTAGACTTCTCCACCTTTAACAGCATCGCGCTGATTGTCATTAAAGAAACCGATGTTTGGCATTTGGTAGGCATTGTCTTTCTTAGCCTTATCATAAGGGGCAAGACCTGTTCCCATATCCCATCCTTCTCCATAAAGGATAATGTTTGGGTCGATTTCATCCAAGCTTTGACGAATCATCTGCATGGTCTTGACATCATGAATCCCCATCAAGTCAAAACGGAAGCCGTCAATATTGTATTCCTGCACCCAGTATAAAAGAGAATCAATCATATACTTGCGGAACATTTCATGTTCACTGGCTGTTTCATTTCCAACCCCCGTTCCATTCTGGAAGGTACCATCTGGATTCATTCGATAATAGTAGTCAGGGACAGTTGTTTGGAAAGGTGCATCAACAACTGAGAAGGTATGGTTATAGACCACATCCATAATAACACCAATACCCGCATCGTGGTAAGCTTGAACCATGGTCTTCAAATCACGAATGACCTGAGCAGGATCATCTGGATTTGTTGAGAGGCTCGTTTCTGGTGAGTTATAGTTTTGTGGGTCATACCCCCAGTTGTAGGTTACATTTCCATCTGCATCATACTCTTTATGACGATCTGCGATTGGTTGCAACTGAACATAATTGTAGCCGATCTTCTTGATGTAATCAAAAGCAGTTGCTTGGCTATACTGGTTAACTGTCCCAGTCTGAGCAGCACCCAAGAACGTTCCTCGAAGATGTTCATCCACACCTGAGGTCGGTGATTTAGTCAAATCACGAATGTGCATTTCACAGATAACTGCCTTACATGGATTTGTCAAACGCCAAGTAGCATCAGAACCGTGCTTAACCTCGAAGTTTTCAACTTGCTTTTCTACATGGCTCAGAATAGCTGAACGTTTGCCATCAGGGCTGGTCGCAATAGTGTACGGATCGCGTGTCAGTGTTTGGTGATGAGGGAATTGGACTTGATACTGATAAGCCTTACCAGTCAAATCTTCCTCAACATCCAAACTCCAGACACCAATAGTATTGTCCTTATGGTTATAAGAGTAGCTATTGCCTCTCTCCATCTCAAAAGTCTTCCAAACAGGTGCATCATTAGTAGCTGATTCATAAACGACAACCTGCACTTCTGTCGCTGTAGGAGCCCAGAGGGCGAAATGAGCCTGATTATCCTCTACACGGCACCCCAATTCACCTTGGTAGCCCCAGTGGTGGTCGAAACTAGCACTATTGATAGCCTTATCAAAGGCAAAAGGATTTTGATTCTTATAGAAAGGACTGGCAATCGCAGGATTTTCAGAGTAATAAATTCTATCATCCCCTTCCAAAATCCAGACCTCTGTTAAGAGAGGATAGTGATTAAAACGGATAGCATATTCTTTACTGGTTTGACCTGTATGAACCACAAAATTCAAGCTTTCTAAGGCATGAGAACTTGGATGTTCAAAACTAAATAAGGCACCAAAATAATCTTCTTTGTAAGTCAGTAGATCAATTCGTTGATCCTGACTTTTTACAAAAGAGCAAGTGTCGTATTCACCATTCTTGCGATGGTAATGAATGCGCATAGGGTAGTTATACATTTTTATTTTTCCTTTTTACTTCTTAATTTCTTTCTATTTTCACTAATAAACTCTTGACCGATTTTGTCACGACTAACAAACATAGTCATACTGTCTAAACTCTGGTTTCAAACTGTAATTACAAGCTTTCTAGCCATGCTTCATCTCGAACTTCAATTCCAAGTTCCTGTGCTTTTTGCAGTTTACTTCCAGCATCTGCACCAGCAACGACAAGGTCGGTCTTTTTAGAAACACTCCCTGTCACCTTGGCACCCAGACTTTCAAGTTTACTTTTAGCTTCTGAGCGTTTGAGACGTTCCAATTTTCCAGTCAATACAACTGTTAATCCTGACAAGGCCGCATCCGCCACTACAGTCTGTCCTTTATAGTTCAAATTGACCCCAGCTTCTTTCAATTCTCTAAGCAGAATTTCAGAGCCCTCTGTCGCAAAATAAGTCTGAAGACTCTTGGCAATCACACCACCAAGACTTTCAATATTAGCCACTTCCTCTGGATCTGCCTGAGCCAGATTTTCAATTGAGTGGAAATGTTGAAGTAAAAGCTGACTGGCCTTACTGCCGACATGACGAATGCCCAAACCAAACAAGAGCTTCTCAGCAGAATTGTCCTTGGAAGCCTGGATGGCCTGATAAAGTTTAGCAGCAGACCTTTCCTTGACACCATCTAAAAGGAGGAAATCTTCTTCTTTCAAGCGGTAAATATCCGCCACGTCCTTAACCAGATTAGCAGCAAATAACTTTTCAACTACTGACGGACCAAGACCTGTAATATTCATGGCATCACGAGAAGCAAAGTGAATCAAACCTTCCATGATTTGAGCAAGGCAACGCGGATTGATACAACGGAGGGCCACTTCATCTTCAAAGTGCAACAAGTCAGAGTCACAACTTGGGCAGTTTGTAGGGATATCTAGTTTCTCTTCAGAAACCCGTTTGGACTCTACCACACGCAAGACGGCAGGGATGATATCTCCAGCCTTATAAACGATAACCGTATCGTCCTTACGAATATCTTTTTCAGCAATATAATCCACATTGTGCAGAGTCGCACGGCTAACAGTTGTACCAGCAAGCTGAACAGGGGTTAAATTTGCAGTTGGAGTCACAACACCTGTACGGCCTACTGTCCAGTCAACCGACAGGAGTTGGGCTTCTTTTTCTTCAGCTGGAAATTTGTAGGCTACAGCCCACTTTGGAGCCTTAACAGTAAAGCCTAGTTCTTCTTGGTTTGCGAGGTCGTTGACCTTGATTACTACTCCATCAATATCGTAAGGCAGATTGTCCCGTTCCTGTCCTACTTCTTGAATAAAATCCCAGATTTCATCTATGTTTTCAGCCAAGATTCGCTTAGGATTGACCACAAAACCAAGCTGTTCTAGGTGCTTCAAAACCCTTTCTTGGCTATCACGAGTTGAAGGGCTGGCTTCTTGATAGAGAAAGGTAGCAAGATTGCGCTTAGCTACTACTGCTGTGTCCAGCTGACGTAGTGTGCCTGCTGCTGCATTACGAGGATTGGCAAATTCAGGCTCTCCATTTTCTTGGCGAGCTTGGTTGACCTGATCAAAAGAAGCACGTGGCATGTAACACTCCCCACGAACTGTGATATCTAGTTCTTCTGGCAAAGTCAAAGGAATGTCCTTAACACGCTTGAGGTTTTCCGTGATATTTTCCCCAACAGAACCATCTCCACGTGTTGCCCCAGCAAGCAAAATCCCCTTTTCATAAGTCAGCGAGATAGATAAGCCATCGATTTTCAGCTCACAAATATAGGTCGGATGAGCCACTTCCTTACGAACACGCGCATCAAAAGCTTCAAGCTCCTCACGTGAAAAAGCATCCTGCAAACTATAAAGAGGATACTGATGACTGTATTTTTCAAAACCATCTAAAACCTTGCCACCAACACGATGGGTCGGACTGTCTGCTAACACTTGATCTGGATAGGCAGTTTCTAACTCAACCAACTCTCGATAAAGGCAGTCATACTCACTGTCTGAAACCGACGGATTGTCGCTGGTATAGTACTCAGTCGCATAGCGATTAAGCAAGGCGACTAACTCATTCATTCTTTTATTCATAAAACCATTTTACCACAAAGTAAGCCCTCCTCACAAACGAGAAGGGCGGAAAACTTAGAAATCTTTACACCTGCTCTGATAATTCTTCCCATTCAAGCATAGCTTCTTCCTGACGGTGGCTGATTTTGTCCAGCTCAGCCTGTAATTCCATCAGTTTGTCGGCATCGTTTGTTTCCAACATTTGTTCAGAAATATCTTGGCTTTGACTTTCTAACTCTTCAATTTCAGCTTCTAGACTTTCGATTTGTCGCATGAGTTTGCGAACTTCTTTTTGACTTTCTTTCTGAGCTTGATAGTCATTAACTGAACTTGATTCTTTTGCTTGATTGCTAGTTGAAGCTTCCTCAGCCTGAATCATTTCTACTTCTGATTTCTTCTCAACATAGTAGTCGTAATCTCCCAGGTAAAGAGTCGAGCCATTCTCTGACAATTCCAGTACATGAGTTGCCACACGATTGATAAAGTAACGGTCGTGACTGACGAATAGAAGAGTTCCATCAAAGTCAATCAAGGCATTTTCCAACACTTCCTTGCTATCAATATCCAAGTGGTTGGTTGGCTCATCCAGAATCAAGAAGTTGTTGTTTTCCATGGACAATTTAGCTAAAAGCAAACGAGCTTTTTCGCCACCAGACAGCATGCCAACTGATTTTTTGACATCATCTCCTGAGAAAAGGAAGGCACCTAGACGGTTACGAATTTCAACTTCCGGTGTCAGTTTAAAATCATTCCAGAGTTCATCTAATACAGTATTACTTGGTGTCAGCTTGCTTTGGGTTTGGTCATAGTAACCAACCTCAACATTGGCGCCAAAGCGCTTTTCACCCTTGATAAAAGGAATCTGGTCCACAATAGACTTGATAAAGGTTGACTTGCCAATACCATTTGGACCAACGATGGCAACAGCATTCATCTTACGAAGGTCTAGGTTGATAGGTTGTGACAATATTTCCCCATCATAGCCAATAGCCGCATTTTCAACAGTCAAAACAACATTGCCCGACGTTTTTTCAGAATGGAAGGTCATATTGGCTGATTTCTTGCCAGCTTCTGGCTTGTCCAAACGCTCCATTTTTTCTAGTTGTTTACGACGAGATTGGGCACGTTTAGTCGTTGAAGCTCGGACTAGATTGCGGTTGACAAAGTCTTCCAGAGCGGCAATTTCCTTTTGTTGCTTTTCATAGTTTTTTGCTTCAGTAGCTAGCTTTTGCTCCTTCAGCTCGACAAAGCGAGAGTAATTGCCCACATAACGATCCAAGGAATGCTTGGTCAAATCAAACGTAATTGTCGCAACCTTGTCCAAGAAATAACGGTCGTGGCTGACGATAATGAGGGCACCGCTATAATTTACCAAGTAATTCTCTAGCCAGGCTATAGTTTCAATATCTAAGTGGTTAGTTGGCTCGTCCAAGACCAAGAGATTTGGCTTTTCAAGGAGCATTTTAGCAAGTGCCAAACGAGTATTTTGACCACCCGAAAGCTCAGCAATTTTCATCTGCCACATAGACTCGTCAAACTTGAATCCATTCAAAATCGCTCGTATATCAGCTTCATAGGTAAAGCCACCTGCCTGACGAAAATTTTCAGATAAGCGGTCGTAATCTGACATCAGTTTATTCAAATCATCACCAGACTTTTGACCCATCTCTAACTCCATCTGACGCAGTTGTTTTTCCGTCCGAAGCAAGTCATCAAAGACATGCAGCATCTCATCATAGATGGTATTTTCAGACTCAAAACGGCTATCTTGGGCTAGGTAAGACAGAGAAATATCTTTTTTCTTATTGATTTCTCCACTAGTTGGCTCCTCTTCTCCAACTAAGATCTTTAAAAGAGTAGACTTACCTGCACCATTTTTCCCAACAAGGGCTATCCGATCACGTTCATCAACCTGCAGATTAATATTATCGAAAAGAACCTCTCCTGCAAAAGAACGTTCAATTTTATTAGCTTGTAAAATAATCATACAAACAGTATAGCATGTTTCCCTAAGGCATTCAAGACTTGATAAATCAGCATATGACACCACTATTCTGAAAATTATGCTAAGGTTTTACTAAAACGCTAAAAAGTGCTATAATGTGAACGGTTAAAACAATTTACAAAAGGAGAATTTTAATGTCTTACCAAGAAAATTACCAGAAATGGGTTGATTTTGCGGAGCTTCCTGACTACCTTCGTCAAGATTTGGAAAATATGGATGAAAAAACGAAGGAAGATGCCTTCTATACAAACCTTGAATTTGGTACTGCAGGTATGCGTGGCCTGATTGGTGCTGGTACAAACCGCATCAACATCTACGTTGTTCGCCAAGCTACTGAAGGATTGGCTCGTTTGATTGAGTCAAAAGGTGGAAATGAAAAAGAACGTGGTGTAGCAATCGCCTACGATAGCCGTCACTTCTCACCTGAGTTTGCCTTTGAATCTGCGGCAGTTCTTGCTAAACACGGTATCAAATCTTACGTTTTTGAAAGCCTTCGTCCAACTCCAGAACTATCATTTGCAGTTCGTCACCTCAACTGTTTCGCAGGTATCATGGTCACAGCTAGCCACAACCCTGCACCATTTAACGGATACAAGGTTTACGGTGAAGACGGTGGACAAATGCCTCCACACGATGCAGACGCTTTGACTACTTATATCCGTGCAATCGAAAATCCATTTGCAGTTGAAGTTGCTGATGTGGAAGCTGAAAAAGCTTCTGGCTTAATTGAAGTTATCGGCGAAGCTGTCGATGTAGAATACCTCAAAGAAGTCAAAGATGTGAACATCAACCCAGCCTTGATTGAAGAATTTGGTAAAGACATGAAAATTGTCTACACACCACTTCATGGTACTGGTGAAATGTTGGCTCGTCGTGCTCTTGCCCAAGCAGGATTTGACTCTGTTCAAGTTGTTGAAGCGCAAGCAACTGCTGATCCTGACTTCTCAACTGTAAAATCTCCAAACCCAGAAAGCCAAGCAGCCTTTGCCCTTGCTGAAGAACTTGGTCGTCAAGTTGGTGCAGACGTTCTTGTCGCAACTGACCCTGATGCTGACCGTGTTGGTGTTGAAGTTCTTCAAAAAGATGGTAGCTACCTTAACCTTTCAGGTAACCAAATCGGTGCTATCATGGCTAAATACATCTTGGAAGCCCACAAAAACGCTGGAACTCTTCCAGAAAACGCAGCCCTTTGCAAATCTATCGTATCAACTGACTTGGTAACGAAGATTGCTGAAAGCTACGGCGCAACCATGTTCAACGTTTTGACAGGTTTCAAATTCATTGCTGAAAAAATCCAAGAATTCGAAGAAAAACACAATCACACTTACATGATGGGATTTGAAGAAAGCTTCGGTTACTTGATTAAACCATTTGTACGTGATAAAGATGCTATCCAAGCCGTTCTTGTCGTTGCAGAACTTGCTGCCTACTACCGTTCACGTGGTTTAACACTAGCTGACGGTATCGAAGAAATTTACAAAGAGTACGGCTACTATGCAGAAAAGACAATTTCTGTTACCCTTTCAGGTGTCGATGGTGCTGAACAAATCAAAGCGATTATGGCTAAATTCCGCAACAATGCTCCAAAAGAATGGAATGCAACAGCTATCACTGTCGTAGAAGACTTCAAGGCTCAAACAGCTACTGCTGCTGATGGCACTGTTACAAACTTGACAACTCCTCCAAGTGATGTGTTGAAATACACACTTGCTGACGGTTCATGGATTGCTGTTCGCCCTTCAGGTACAGAACCAAAAATCAAGTTCTACATTGCAGTTGTAGGTGAAACTAACGAAGAATCACAAGCTAAGATTGCTAACATTGAAGCAGAAATCAATGCTTTTGTAAAATAAGGTCCTATAAAAGATGAGACTAACTAATCTCATCTTTTTTTCGTATCAAATCTAAGCAATTTTAGAAACTTTATGGCATACTAGACTTATCAATGAAAGCGAGGTAATCTCATGGAACAATTTTTAGATAATATCAAAGACCTTGAAGTCACTACAGTTGCGCGTGCGCAAGAAGCTCTTGATAAAAAAGAAACTGCAACCTTCTTTATCGGTCGCAAAACTTGCCCTTACTGCCGTAAATTTGCTGGTACCTTGGCAGGTGTCGTAGCTGAAACTAAAGCCCACATCTACTTCATCAACAGTGAAGAACCAAGCCAACTCAATGAGTTGCAAGAATTCCGCTCACGCTACGGAATCCCAACTGTACCAGGCTTCGTTCACATTGCGGATGGACAAATCAATGTCCGTTGCGACTCTTCAATGTCAGCACAAGAAATCAAAGAATTTGCAGGATTGTAAAAAAGCCACTCATCGAGTGGTTTTTAAATGGTCAAAATTACGTTTTTTCAAGCAAATCTTGTATCATCCGATGCAGTTCTTCGATTTTCTCAGATTGTTTCTCTATTAATATTCTTTGGCTCGATAATTCGTCTTGGAGTTTATCAAGTTTTATCTGTTCAACTGGATTATCTTTTACAAAAAAGTTCGTAAAGGCACTTGTTAACATTCCTATTGTACTAATCCCTACCAACATTAATAAAACAGCTAGCCATTTCCCAAAAAGGGAAACTGGAACAATATCACCATAACCAACAGTGGTTACTGTCACAAGAGCCCACCAAAGACTATCTGAGAAAGATTTTTCTTCAACTACAGATAAAATTGAACTTCCTACTAGAACAATAAAAATATTAACATACAAGATATAAATCAGGCCATTTGTCCGTAAGAATCTACTAATATTTCTTTCTAATTTACCTGTAAGTCCAATTATTCTAAGTAAACGAGTCAGTTTCAGTAATTTTGTCAGCCTTGCTAAGCGGAAGATACGCCCTAATCGCAATACTGTAAAAATAGCATTTAAAGGAAGGATAGCTAACAAGTCAAAGATATTTTCAAGTATAAACCTCCATTTTGCTTTACTTGAAAAGAACCGCCAACCATAATCTACCACAAACACAAACCAAAGTAGCAAGTCAATAATACTGTATGGAGGACTGTCTAAATCAATCATCTCAGCAAATCCAAGTAATACCAGAATAACAGAGATTAAAGCAAGTAAAATAATTGTTGTATCATAATAATCTGCAAAAAACCATTTTTTCTTCAAATTTTACTCTCCTCACTTTCTATACTGTTATTACTCAACTTTAATTCAATAAATATCTCTCCGATGACCAACTTCTAAAGTAGCAATGACTAATTCATCATCTACAATTTGTACGATAACTCGATAATTACCAATTCTATAGCGCCATTGACCAACGCGATTACCAACCAAAGCCTTTCCGTGTCGTCTTGGGTCTTCCAAAACATTGGTTTGTAAATAGTTTGTAATTATCTTCTGCGTATAACGATCCAATTTTTTCAATTGCTTGATGAAACGTCTTGTTGGAACTAATTTATACAAATTATTCATCCTCCAAGCCTAAATCATGCATCATTTCTTCCCAAGTAATGGGTTCAACTCCTTTTTCCAAGTCTTCTAAATACTCTTGATAGGCTAAATCTGCCACACGAGCATCGTATTCATCTTCTAGAGCTTCAAGAGTTTTGGTGCGGATAAGTTCCGACAGGGAAACTCCTTCAAACTTAGCCATTGCTTTCATAAATGTTTTGTCAGCTTCAGAAACTTTTAATGTAATAGTAGTCATTTTTTGCACTCCCTTTTTTAATGGTAACACCATTGTATTACTTTTTAGGTGTTCAGTCAATATAAAAAGAACACCTTCTCAGCGTTCTTTCTATATGTCTGTCAATGGTGTTGCGGTATCTGGTGAGGTATCATAAACCTTAAAGTCTACTCCGACTCCCAGATCAGCTTGAGCTAGCTGATTGACCATAGTCATGTGAGCCAGCTCCTTGATATTGTTTTCCTTAGACAAGTGACCAAGGTAGATTTTCTTAGTGCGATTTCCTAAGGTACGAATCATAGCTTCGGCACCATCCTCGTTAGAAAGGTGACCGAGATCCGATAGGATTCGTTGTTTGAGTCGCCAAGCATAAGAACCTGCTCGCAGAATCTCTACATCATGGTTGGACTCGATAAGATAGCCGTCCGCATTTTCGACAATTCCCGCCATACGGTCACTAACATAACCTGTATCTGTCAAAAGGACAAAACTCTTGTCATCCTTCATAAAGCGATAGAACTGCGGTGCGACTGCATCATGGCTAACACCAAAACTCTCTATGTCAATATCTCCAAAGGTTTTGGTTTTGCCCATTTCAAAGATATGCTTTTGCGAAGAATCTACCTTGCCAAGATACTTGCTATTTTCCATAGCCTGCCAGGTCTTTTCATTGGCATAAAGATCCATACCATACTTGCGAGCCAAAACTCCTACTCCATGGATATGGTCAGAATGCTCATGCGTAATCAAGATGGCATCCAAGTCTTCTGGCTTGCGATTTATTTCAGCAAGTAGGCTGGTGATTTTCTTACCAGATAAGCCTGCATCCACTAATAGTTTCTTTTTTGGGGTTTCCAGATAAAAGGAATTTCCACTGGAACCCGACGCTAAAATACTGTATTTAAAGCCTGTTTCACTCATTCTGGTCTTCTATTTCGTCCTCCCATACTTCTTCTTTCACTGCATCCTTATCATAAGGGAGCACAATGGTAAAGGTTGATCCCTTACCATATATACTTTTGGCCCAAATAAAGCCCTTATGCTGTTTGATAATTTCTTTAGCGATAGACAGTCCCAGCCCTGTTCCACCTTGAGCACGGCTTCTAGCACGATCCACACGGTAGAAACGGTCAAAGATACGTGGTAAATCCTGCTTAGGAATACCCAAGCCTTGGTCTGAGATGGATAAAATCATCTGATCATCAGTTGTCTTCATGGTCACTGTGATTTTTCCACCATCTGGAGAATATTTAATGGCATTGTTGAGAATATTATCAATCACCTGTGTCATCTTGTCTGTATCAATTTCAATCCAGACAGAGGTAATCGGATAATCTCTGACCAATTCATATTTCTTTTCTTCGTCTGATCCCCTCATCTTATCAAAGCGGTTAAGGATAAAGGTAATAAAGGCAGTAAAGTTAATCAGTTCCACATCTAGGTGACTGGTCGCATTATCAATCCGTGAAAGATGGAGGAGATCCGTCACCATTCGCATCATACGGTTAGTTTCATCTAGAGATACCTTGATAAAGTCTGGTGCGACAGGTTCTGACAAGGCCCCCTCATCCAAGGCTTCAAGATAGGATTTTACGCTAGTCAGTGGAGTCCGTAACTCATGACTAACATTGGAAACAAAGAGTCTCCGTTCACGCTCTTCCTTCTCTTGCTCCGTTGTATCATGCAGAACGGCAACCAGACCTGAGATAAAACCAGACTCTCGACGAATCAAGGCGAAGCGTACACGAAGGCTCAGATATTCACCATTGGCATCCTGAGAATCAATCATGAGTTCAGGAATTTGGGTGATCAAATCACGAAGTTCATACTCATCTTCAATCTTAAGCAATTCTAGGATACTTTTGTTTAGAACATCTTCCTTCTGAACGCCTAGCTGTTTCTTAGCCATGTCATTAATCATAGTAATCTTACCACGACGATTGGTCGCGAGGACACCATCTGTCATGTAAGAGAGGATACTGTGTAATCGTTTACTCTCTTGTTCCAGATTTTCTTGAGTCAAACGAATTACTTCTGATAAATCATTGAGATTATTGGTAATATTAGTGATTTCAGAACTTCCCTGCATATCCAATACCTGAGAATAATCTCCTGCAATCAGGTCCTTTACCTTTTGATTGATTTGCTTCAACCGAATGTTATCCCTACGATTTTCTAGTAAAAGCAAGGTCACAACTAAAATAAAGCCAAGTAGAATGAGGATAAAGATAAAATCACTGGTTAAAACTGTGTCTTTTATTAGTTTAATCATTATTTCTCATATAATAACCAACACCGCGACGTGTTAGGATATACTCTGGACGACTTGGTGTATCTTCAATCTTCTCACGCAAACGTCTGATAGTTACGTCAACAGTCCGAACATCTCCAAAATAATCATAACCCCAGACCGTTTCAAGCAAGTGTTCACGGGTAATCACTTGACCAATATGAGAAGCCAAGTGGTACAAGAGCTCAAATTCACGGTGGGTTAAGTCTAGTTCTTCACCGTATTTTTTAGCTACATAAGCATCTGGCACAATCTCCAAGTCCCCAATTTGCAAGGGTTGGGTTTTCTTTTCATCTGACTCTTGATTATCTACAGAAGCCAAGTCCGTGCGACGAAGGAGAGCTTTAACACGCGCCTGCAACTCACGATTTGAGAAGGGTTTGGTTACATAGTCATCTGCACCAAGCTCTAAACCGATAACCTTATCAAATTCACTGTCTTTAGCTGAAAGCATGATAATAGGTACACTACTAGTCTTGCGAATAGTCTTAGCAACTTCTAAACCATCAATTTCTGGAAGCATCAAATCCAGAATAATAATATCTGGTTGCTCTGCTTCATATTGCTCTAGCGCTTCACGACCATTAAAAGCAGTTACAACCTCGTAACCTTCCTTGGTCATATTAAACTTGATAATATCCGAGATTGGTTTTTCATCATCTACAATTAATATTTTTTTCATTTGTTCACCTTTTTCTCTACTATTATATCAAAAAAATAACAAGAAAACACAATAGCTAGTCTTTGCTACTGTCTAACTTAGCTTGTGCATAAGCCTGCCAGATTTTTTGTTGGGGTTTGGCAAGTGGAACATCCTTGAACTCTTCTGGTGAAAGCCAGCGAACTTCCCTATCTGAAAAATCCTGGAAGTCAGTCACCTGACCTGCTACAATTTGAACATGCCACTTGCGATGACTAAAGACATGCTTAACAGTGTCAAAATAAATATCAAGCCAATCAACATCTAGGTCATAGTCCTGCTGGAAACTCTCTTCTGGACTGGGTCCAAAATTCACACTTTCTTCTGCAACCTGATGGAAGAGGTCAAACTGCTCCTCTTGCGAAAAGTCACCTACTTCTACCAGTGGGAAATGCCAAAAACCTGCCAATAGCTTTTCACTTTCATTCTTTTCAAGTAAAAATTGTCCCTGAGAATTGTTCACAACTAAGGCTTTAAGATAAATAGGAACAGGCTTTTTCTTTGGAGCCTTGATTGGATAACGGTTCATGGTTCCATTCTGATATGCTGCACTAAAGTCCTTAATTGGGCTTTCTTCTGGTCTGGGATTTACAGGTGCCTCAATATCTGAGCCCAAGTCCATCAAGGCTTGATTAAAGTCACCAGGCCTTTCTGGGTCAATCAAGATTTCCATCATTGCCTGAAAAATTTTGCGATTGCTAGGAATTCCGATATCATGATTAACTTCAAACAGACGTGCCAGCACTCGCATGACATTACCATCTACAGCTGGCTCAGGCAAGTTAAAAGCAATACTGGAAATCGCTCCTGCTGTGTAAGGTCCAATTCCTTTCAAGCTGGAAATTCCTTCATAGGTGTTTGGAAATTGACCACCAAAGTCAGCCATAATCTGCTGAGCTGCAGCCTGCATATTACGAACTCGAGAATAATAACCCAAACCTTCCCAAGCCTTCAACAAACGTTCTTCAGGGGCAGTTGCCAAACTTTCCACTGTTGGAAACCAGTCCAAGAATCGTTCGTAATAGGGAATAACCGTATCCACCCTAGTCTGCTGGAGCATAATTTCAGACACCCATATATGATAAGGATTTTTACTTCTACGCCACGGTAAATCTCTTTTGTTTTCATCATACCAGGAAAGAAGTTTCTCACGAAAAGAAACAATCTTCTCCTCTGGCCACATGACGATACCGTATTCTTTCAAATCTAACATATTTCTAGTATAACACAGAAGATTCTAACTGTCCTTTTCCTAGTATTAGTACTCTTCGAAAATCAAATTCAAACCACGTCAACGTCGCCTTGCCGTAGGTATGGTTCCTGACTTCGTCAGTCTTATCTGCAACCTCAAAGCAGTGCTTTGAGCAACCTGAGGCTAGTTTCCTAGTTTGCTCTTTGATTTTCATTGAGTATAAAAAGCCTCTTCCCGAGGGAAAGAGGACTGAATCTTATTGATGAACAGCTTGGGCTGCTGTGATAAGGGTCAACTTGTAGACATCATCAGCATTACATCCACGAGAAAGGTCGTTAACTGGCTTGTTCAAACCTTGCAAAACAGGTCCAACAGCCGCAAAGCCACCAAGACGTTCAGCCATCTTGTAGCCGATATTTCCTGCCTCGATACCTGGGAAGATAAAGACATTTGCTTGACCAGCAACCGTACTTCCAGGAGCTTTCAGAGCTGCAGTTTCTGGAACGAAGGCTGCATCAAATTGCAATTCCCCATCGATTTCAAGGTCAGGACGCAAGTCGTGAGCAATTTTAGTGGCTTCAACAACCTTATCAACACTTTCACCAAAACCTGACCCTTTAGTAGAATAGCTTAGCATAGCAATTTTAGGTTCGATGCCAAACATCTTAGCTGTGATTGCTGAGTTGATGGCAATTTCAGCCAAGGCTTCTGCATCTGGATTGATGTTGATGGCACAGTCACCAAATAGGTAACGTTCCGTACCACGAACCATGAGGAAGGCACCTGAAGTACGAGTAACATTTGGACGAGTTTTGATGATTTGAAGAGCTGGGCGAACTGTTGAAGCAGTTGAGTGAATCGCACCTGACACCATTCCATCAACCAAGCCCAGGTATACTAACATAACACCAAAATAATTGACATCTTCAACCAAAACCTTGCGTGCATCTTCTTCAGACATTTTGCCCTTGCGACGCTCCACTAAAGCAGCAACCATTTCTTCAAATTTATCGTAGTGTTGAGGGTCGATGACTTCATAACCGTCCTCAATACCTTCGATTTCAAGATAAATTTTAATTTTTTCAGGATTTCCAAGCAAAACAGGAATCACTTCTGTTTCTTTTACCAAGCGTTTAGTCGCTTGAAGAATACGAGGTTCTTCCCCTTCAGGGAGAACGATACGAGCATTTTTACCAACCAAGTTGGCTTTGAGACTTTCAAAAACTTCCATGAGTTTTCTCCTTTAAGATAATAATTATACTCTGAAACTGTTTTTATAGAGTATTAGTTGATAACTGGGTAATAAGGTTGCTAAAATCATTCGGCAAGGGACTTTCTAACTGCAAGTCTTGCTCTAAAAATGGATGATAAAAAGTTAAGGAATGACAATGTAGGGCCTGGCGCTGAATTCCATCGTCTAGACTACCACCGTACAAGTCATCTCCCAACAAAGGAAAACCGATATGAGAAAAATGGACTCGGATTTGGTGGGTACGCCCAGTGTGCAGGCGAATATCGACCAAGTGAATATTTCCATAAGAAGCTACAATCTTGTAAGAAGTATGGGCATACTTTCCACCTTTAGCTACACGTCTGGTAATAATGGAGTCTTCATCACGCGCAATCGGAGCAATAATTTCCCCCTCTGCTTCCAAGTGGCCATCACCTTTAACCAAAGCAAAGTAGCGTTTTTCAATGGACTTCTTCTGCAACTGCTTGTCTAATCGTGCATGTGCATAACCGTGCTTAGCAAAGAGCATCAAACCAGAAGTGTCCCTATCAAGTCTGGTCACAATGTGAACCTGCTGATTTTCATAATTTTGCTTGACATAGTAACCCTTGATAAAATTGGCAATGGTATTGGAGTGGTTGACACTAGGAATAGAAGCCACTCCATAGGGTTTATTCAAGACTAGAAAATGGTCATCCTCATAGAGAATATCCAGTGGGCGCTCGATAGCTTCTAGAGTTTCAAAACCTTCCTCAGCGGGAATATCAATGGTAACTCGGTCTCCAATATCCAATAGATACGTCGCATTTTGTGGTTGATCATTGACCACAATAGCTCCACCTCGAAACTTAATCTTGGCCAGAAGCCCCTTAGAAACCTCATGCTTTTTTAAGAAGGTCTTGACCTTGACATGCTCATCTGCAATAAATTCAAACCTCATTCATCCACCTCGCCGATAAAAGCATCCTTAACGCGGTTCCAAAAACTGGTATGGCTCGGTGATGCGACAAAGTGAATCTTATGATGGTCGATTTGATACTCAATTCGTTCAATATTGCGGAAGGAATAAACGCTATTGTCAACCGAAATGGTATGGTAATCGTTTCTTGTTGGAATAAGTTCAATCTTATCCTTCTTAGGAACAATAATGGACGAACCCAGCGTTCGATAGACACGATTGTTAAGGCTGGCAATTTCCGTTAATTGCAAAGCTTCAATGGTTGGGTGTAAAACAGCTCCACCAAGCGACTTGTTATAGGCTGTACTACCAGTCGGTGTCGAAACTGTTAGCCCATCTCCACGAAAACGTTCAAAGTGGACACCGTTAATCACAACATCCGCCACCATGGTTCGATCAGACCTGCGGATACTGGCTTCATTTAGTGCTCTAAAAATCTTCACTTCACCATTTTCGAGAAAAACCTTCACATTCAGAACAGGGTAAGAGACTCTTGCTCCGGTATCTAGCTGTAAATTAGTCACTAGCTTGTCCAACTCAAAATCACGGTAGTCCGTATAGAAGCCCAAATGTCCAGTGTGAACACCAATGAAGCGGACCTTGTCAAGCTGGTTTTCGTACTTATGAAAGGCCGACAAGAGCATACCATCACCACCGATGGAAATAACGATATCTGGATTGGTATCATTGAGTATAAACTGATTTCTCTTCAAACGATCTCGCAATTCATACAAAACCCTTTGACTCTGTGGTTTTCTATTAGCTATCAGGTCAATTCGTTTACCTGTATTCTTCATCTGTATCGTCACTGTTTCCTACACCGTCATTTAATTTTCTACTCAAAGGATCAAAAAGTGCTTGGGCTTCTTGGATATCATCACGTATTTTACCCATTTCTTCATCCAACTGATGGGCAATTTTGGCAGTAATTTCCAGTCTCTTTTTAATTTCCTCTGGGAAATCCCCTTGGTACTTGTAGTTGAGAGAATGTTCTATCGTTGCCCAGAAATTCATGGCCAAGGTACGAATTTGAATTTCCGCCAAAATGGTCTTGGCTCCATTGATGGTATCAACCGTATATTCTACTACCACGTGATAGGAACGGTAGCCCGATGCTTTTCGATGAGTAATGTAATCTCGCTCCTGTATGATCCGCATATCCTGACGCTTGCGCAAAATCTCCACTACTTCCTTGACGTCATCTACAAACTGAACCATCACACGCAAACCAGCAATATCCTGTAAATCGTGTTCCAAGGTCGCATAAGTAATGCCACGACGAGCCATTTTCTCCTTGATACTCTCAATTGGCTTGACTCGACCAGTCACAAACTCAATCGGAGAATGCTTATTTTGCTTACGATATTGCTTACGAATACCACGTAGTTTAATCTTTAACTCACCAACTGCTTGAATGTAAGGATCTAGAAATTCTTCCCATTCTAAGGTCATATATTCTCCCTTGTTCTCATATTATCCTTCAAAAATATCTTTGATTTTTTCTCCAGATTCATATACAATAAATACAATGCTTATTATACCATAAATCCGCTTTCAACGATAAAGAAAAGGTAAGAAAAATGAAACATTTAGAAATTGAATTGAAAACACTCTTGAAAAAAGATGAATACAATCGTCTAAAAGACCAGTTCACAGACGTCACTCCTGTTCTTCAAAAAAATTACTACATAGACACGCCTGATTTTGAACTGCGAGAAAAGAAAGTTGCTATGCGCATTCGAACCTTTGAAGACTGGGCAGAATTGACACTCAAAGTCCCGCAAAGTGTTGGAAACATGGAATACAACCAAAAATTGCAACTAAAAGATGCTGAAAACTATCTGAGCAAGAAAGAACTTCCTCAAGGGCTAGTACTGGATGAATTGGCGAAACATGGTATTAAAACTAGTGAATGGCAGATTCTTGGTTGTCTAACAACGCTTCGCTATGAAATGCAAACGGCTATTGGTCTCATGGCGCTGGATGAAAGTCAGTACTTTGATATTACAGATTACGAATTAGAGCTTGAAGTTGAGAATCACGAGCAAGGGAAACAAGATTTCCAGCAATTTTTAGAGGAAAATCAGATTGATTATCAAAAAGCTCCCTCAAAATTGGTCCGATTTGTCAAAAGCATGAAAAATAGCTGAAATAATCTCTATTTTTTGGTAAAATAGAAAAGATAAAATACAAAAATCCCAGTTCATATAGGCTAGGCAGATATGACTAGGATTTAAAAAGTTTACAGAGGACGGTCTATAATGTCAGATAGAAAAAACATGAAACTTTTCGCACTCAACTCTAACCAAGAAATTGCACAGAAAATTGCTCAAGCTGTTGGTGTCCCACTTGGAAAACTATCATCACGTCAATTTTCAGACGGAGAAATCCAAGTGAATATTGAAGAAAGTGTCCGTGGTTATGATGTGTACATCATCCAATCAACAAGTTTCCCTGTTAACAACCACCTAATGGAATTGTTAATCATGGTTGATGCTTGTGTTCGCGCAAGTGCCCACAGTATCAACGTTGTTCTTCCATATTTTGGCTATGCACGTCAAGACCGCATCGCTTCACCACGTGAGCCACTTACAGCTAAACTAGTTGCCAATATGCTGGTTAAAGCTGGTGTTGATCGTATCCTTACACTTGATTTACATGCCGTTCAGGTTCAAGGATTCTTTGATATTCCTGTCGATAACCTTTTCACAGTTCCTCTATTTGCAAAACATTACTGCGATAAGGGCCTACTTGGGTCAGATGTTGTTGTTGTTAGCCCTAAAAATTCAGGTGTGAAACGTGCCCGTAGCCTGGCTGAATATCTTGATGCTCCTATCGCCATTATTGACTACCCTCAAGACGATGCAACTCGTAACGAAGGTTATATTATTGGTGATGTTGAAGGTAAGAAAGCCATCTTGATTGATGATATTCTTAATACAGGACGCACCTTCTCTGAAGCTGCTAAAATCGTTGAACGTGAAGGGGCTACAGAAATTTATGCTGTTTCTAGCCACGGTCTCTTCGTTGAGGGAGCTGCTGAACTTCTCGACAATACTAATATTAAAGAAATTCTTGTGACTGATTCAGTAGCAACAAAAGAAAAAACTCCTAAAAACGTATGCTACATCACTGCTAGTGAGTTAATTGGTGATGCCATCGTCCGTATCCACGAAAGAAAACCAGTCAGCCCACTCTTTGCCTACAACAAAAAGAAATAAGGTGATTCTTTGATTTATTTGGACAATGCTGCGACGACTCCTATGTCAACAGTTGCTATTTCAGCTATGACCAAGGTTATGCAAGAAACCCATGGCAATCCTTCTAGTATTCATGGTCATGGTCGTCAAGCTGGAAAACTCTTGCGTGAAGCCCGTCAGGAGCTAGCTCAGTTACTGGGGACAAAACCTCAGCATATCTTTTTCACTTCTGGTGGGACAGAAGGTAACAATACTGCCATCATTGGTTACTGCCTTCGTCACCAAGAGCAAGGAAAACATATCATCACAACTGCCATTGAGCACCATGCCGTCCTTGAAACCATTGATTACTTGGTTCAACACTTTGGTTTTGAAGTAACCATTATTCAGCCAGAAAATCAAGAAATCACAGCCCAACAAATTCAAGAGGCCTTACGTGACGATACGATTTTGGTTTCTACCATGTTTGCCAATAATGAGACAGGAAACCTACTGCCCATTGCTGAAATTGGCCAAATACTCAAGCAACACCCTACTGCCTATCATGTCGATGCAGTTCAAGCTATTGGCAAAATCCCCATTCACCCAGAAGAATTGGGCATTGATTTTCTCACCGCTTCTGCCCATAAATTCCATGGTCCAAAGGGAATCGGTTTTCTCTACGCTTCTAGCATGGATTTTGATTCCTATCTACATGGTGGTGACCAAGAACAGAAAAAACGTGCAGGAACTGAAAATTTAGCTGCCATCGTGGGCATGGTTGCAGCCCTAAAAGAGGACCTAGAAAAGCAAGAAGACAATTTTAAACATATACAAAATCTAGAAACTGCCTTTCTTGCAGAGCTAGAGGGAGTTCAGTATTACCTGAATAAAGGCGAACACCATCTCCCTTATGTTCTCAATATTGGATTTCCTGGCCAGAAAAATGACCTCTTACTCCTTCGTCTAGATTTGGCTGGCATTTCAATCTCTACTGGCTCAGCCTGCACTGCAGGCATTGTACAATCCAGCCATGTTCTTGAAGCCATGTACGGGGCAAATTCAGAACGCTTGAAGGAATCCGTTCGTATCAGTCTCTCACCACAAAATACTGTTGAAGACCTACAAACCCTCGCAAAAACCTTAAAAGAAATTATCGGAGGTTAGCCATATGGCATTTGAAAAAACCATTCAGTTAAAAAATTGTCGTTACGACTACACTCTTAGCCCTTCTGTAAAAAAATTCACCCTCAAAGACAACACCTTTTTTGAGACTAAGGTTGGTAACTATGAACTGACTCGCCTTTTGGAAAAAGTGCCAAACAGCGGTGAAGGATTCCAACTGAAAATCATTATTAACAAGGAACTGACAGGGGCTAAAATCAATATCACTGACAAGTTTGGGCTACGTATAGTTGATATTTTCAAATCAGAAGACCACCACATTCATCAGGAAAAATTCTATTTCCTCATGGATAGCTTGGTAGAACGTGGTGTCTTTACAAAATCGGAAAGATAGGTCCCATATGTTTGAACTGACCTATAAGGACAGCTATCATGTAGAGCGCACTCTCAAGTATGAGGATTACGATGCTCTCATGCTTGCTCTGTCAGGATGTGTGACTCTGCCAGATACACTTTATGTAACTTCTTTGACCTTTAAAGGGCGGGAAGTTTACCAAGGACTGGTCGGAGACCTCTACCGTTTTCTATCACATGCAGATTTTTTACATCAAAACTAAGATTTTTCTTAGTTTTTTCTTATTTTTGTTGATTTTTTCACAATGTTTCTATAAAATAGAAGAATAGAAAGGTTGTGATTTTGTGAAAGATAAACAGTCTGCTATTCCAAAAGCTACAGCAAAAAGACTCTCTCTCTACTATCGAATTTTTAAGAGATTTCATGCAGAAAAGATTGAACGTGCCAACTCTAAACAAATTGCAGAGGCCATCGGTATTGATTCAGCGACAGTTCGTCGTGATTTTTCCTATTTTGGTGAACTAGGTCGTCGTGGTTTTGGCTATGATGTCAAAAAACTGATGACATTTTTTGCCGATTTGCTTAACGATAACTCCATCACCAATGTCATGCTGGTGGGTATTGGAAATATGGGCCATGCCCTTCTCCACTACCGCTTCCACGAACGTAACAAGATGAAGATTATCATGGCCTTTGACCTAGATGACCATCCTGAAGTCGGTACCCAAACTCCTGATGGAATTCCCATTTACGGGATTTCTCAAATCAAGGAAAAAATCAAGGATGCTGATGTTAAGACTGCTATTCTGACCGTTCCCAGCGTTAAGTCACAAGAGGTTGCTAATCTCTTGGTGGATGCTGGTGTGAAAGGAATTCTCAGTTTTTCACCAGTCCATCTCCATTTACCAAAAGACGTGGTCGTTCAGTATGTCGATTTGACAAGCGAACTCCAAACCCTCCTCTATTTCATGCGAAGAGAGGATTAGAAAGCGAATATCATTTTATGAAAAAACCAGTTATTGGGATTACAGGAAACGAAAAAACTCATCCAGATGATGACATCATGATGAGCTACTCAGCAAAAGGCTTTGTTGAAGGCGTTAAAGACGCTGGAGGGATTCCCATCATCCTACCGATTGGTGATCAAGAAATGGCCTGCCACTATATCAGTATGATTGACAAGCTCATCTTGACAGGGGGGCAAAATGTCGATCCAAAATTCTATGGTGAACCCAAAACAATTGATAGCGATGACTACCATCTTCAAAGAGATATCTTTGAACTAGCCCTCATCAAGGAAGCTATTAAACAGAAAAAGCCTATTTTCTCTGTCTGCCGTGGGACTCAACTCTTTAACGTTGCCATGGGTGGAACTTTGTATCAAGATATCGAAGACCACTGGCAAGATTGTTCTGCCGAGTACACAACTCAACGCGTGGTAACAGAGCCAGATACTGTTCTCAGAGAAATCTACGGAGAAATTTCCCATATCAACTCCTTCCACCATCAGAGCATCAAGGATTTAGCCCCCAACTTAAAAGTTGTGGCTCACGATCCTAAAGATGGCATCATTGAAGCTGTTATGAGCACGGATGATGTTGCCTTTCTCGGTGTCCAATGGCATCCAGAATTTCTTTTTGAAAATCGTCCCAAAGATAAAAACCTCTTTGACTATGTCGTTAATGAACTTTAAATTAAATCTGTTTTTTCACGGTAACTAAAGTAACTAGAATGTGAGACAATCAAATGGTCCAAGAGGACAATTCCCATCAGGTCGCAGGCTTCTTTGACAAGTTTAGTGACATGATCATCATTACGGCTAGGCGCTACTGCTCCTGAAGGATGATTGTGAACCAAGATAAGAGATGTCGCCATATGCTTGATGGCATAGTGAAGAATCTCTCGCGGTTCAGCAATACTGCGAGTGGCAGAACCAATAAAAATGGTCTGTTGATGGATGATTTGATTTTGAGTATTGAGATAGAGCGCCACTAGGTGCTCTTGTTTTTTATGTCCCAACTCCTGCTGCATCTTCTTGGCTAACTTTTGACTGCTGAGAATACTTTCCATCTCAAGGGTTTCATGCTTGTGAATACGATGCCCCAGTTCAATCATAGCTTGTAATTCTATAGCCTTAACACGCCCGATACCAGACAGACTCTGCAATTCCTGCAGGGTCATTTTTTTCAAATCCGTTAGGCTTGAAAGATTGCTCAAGACTTTCTGGGCAATTTCAAAAACGCTAGCTTGACGTGTTCCTGTCCTGAGTAAAATAGCTAGCAACTCTTGATTACTGAGCGCTTCTACTCCTTCCTTGGCCAGTCTTTCTCTTGGTAATAGTGAATCTTCTTGGAATGAAATACTATACATAAAAATCCTCCTCACTTTATTATTCGTGAGAAGGATGGAAAATTAGATTTTTTTCTCAATTGGAGCTACACTAGCTAAAAGTTTTTTCAGGCCAACTTCTGGGAAATTAATCTTTAATTCCTGCGTAGCACCACTACCTGAAACTTCAAGAACAGTACCCTCGCCCCATTTCTTGTGGAGAGCAATGTCACCAATGGACCAATTTGCCTCGCTAGACGCAGATTTTGCTCCAGCTGTAAATTGACCAAATGGAAGACCGCTTGACTGGATAGATTTTGGGGCAGCACTGCGTTTACGGTCTTGAAGGGCCTGCGCAAGACTCATACCTTGACCGAAAGCAAGACCACCACTGCTATAAGATGCTTTAAAGCTTGTATTTGCTGGTCGGGCCAGACCTTGATACTCAAGCAAATCTGAACTGATTTCGTTAATAAAACGAGTCGGACGGTTGTAATTTGTACGACCAAAAAGCAGGCGCGAATTAGCATTGGTCAGATAGAGTATTTTCTCTGCACGCGTAATTCCTACATAAGCCAGACGGCGTTCTTCTTCTAATTCATCTGGATCTTCAGCCGCACGACTAAGCGGGAAGACATTTTCTTCCATCCCAATCAAAAAGACAACTGGAAACTCGAGACCTTTGGCAGCATGCAGGGTCATCAAGGTCACTTCTGATGTCTCCTGACTACCTGAATCTGTGTCGGCAATCAAGGCCAGGTCATTTAAGAAACGACTTAGTTTGTCCAAACCAGTTTCCTCTTCTGGTCCATCAGAGGTGTCATCAAAGTTTTTCGTCACAGAGAGGAACTCTTCAATATTTTCAACTCTAGCCTTGCTTTCTAAAGTCGCTTGAGCATTTAGAATATCGACGTAACCTGTTTTTTCTAGAACCGCCTCAACCAACTCAGTAATGCTTAAGCGGTCCAGTTGCTCTCGCAAATCCAGAATCATATTTGCAAAATCCCAGATAGACTGAGCTGCCTTACCCTTGATACCTGACAACATAATATTGGCAGAAGCATCTAGCATAGACATATCTTGCATATTCGCAAAATCACGGATTTTCTCAACCGTTCCTGGCCCAATTCCGCGTTTCGGTTCGTTGATAATACGCTCAAAACTGATATTGTCACTCAAATTCGCAATGATGTTGAGATAAGCGATAATATCACGAATTTCCTTACGGCTGTAGAACTTGGTTCCACCAACCATGGTATAAGGGATGTTTGACTTGAGCAGGGCTTCCTCAATAGTACGAGACTGGGCGTTTGTCCGATAGAGAACGGCAAAATCCTTGTGAAGGAAGTTTTGACTGCGACCAAGTTCATCAATAGTTTTGGCTACAAATACAGCCTCATCTAGCTCATCATTGGCACGATAGTAAACGATTTGTTCCCCATCAGCATTCTGGGTCCAGAGATTCTTAGGACGACGATTTTTATTATTTTTAATAACATCATTAGCCGCTTGGAGAATGGTTTTAGTTGAGCGGTAATTCTCCTCCAACAAAACAACCTTGGCTTGGGGATAATCTTTCTCGAAGTCCAAGATATTCTGCATATCAGCACCACGCCAACCGTAGATAGACTGGTCCGCATCCCCAACCACACAGATATTTTTAAAACGGGAAGCCAAGAGTTTGACCAATTGATACTGAGCGTGGTTGGTATCTTGGTACTCATCAACATGGATGTACTGAAACTTCTGCTGGTAGTAGGTCAAGACATCAGGATTCTGATCAAAGAGACGCAAGGTCAGCATAATCAAATCATCAAAGTCAACCGACTCCGACTGACGCAATTCTTTTTGGTAAGCAGTATAACACTGAGCCACGATTTGCGTATACATATCGCCAGCTTGAGCAGCATAGGCAACATCATCAATCAGGTCATTCTTAGCATTGGAAATGGTTCCTAAGATGCTTCGTTCATTCCATTTTTTCGGATCCAAGTTCAACTGCTTGAGAATGCGTTTCATGAGCGTTCGTTGTTCACCAGGATCAACAATTGTAAAATTACGATTGTAGCCAATATGATCCGCATCGCGACGCAAAATACGCACACACATGGAGTGGAAGGTCGCAATCAGACAGTCCTGAGTGGCTGGATTGAGGCTATAAGCACGCTCTTTCATCTCACGCGCAGCCTTGTTGGTAAAGGTAATGGCCAAGATATTCCAAGGATTGACCAGCTTTTCATCAATCAAATAAGCGATACGGTGGGTCAAAACTCGGGTCTTCCCAGAACCAGCTCCTGCCATGATTAACAAGGGACCTTCTGTCGTTTGCACCGCCTCAGCCTGACGGTCATTCATTCCATTTAATAATGCGTTCATCTTCTCTTCCTTACTCTTGAAGTCAATATTTCTATTATATCAGAATTCAGGGAAAATATCTTTACCTAGACTGGTTGCGTGTAGAAGGCGGCTAGCTATCAGCTGAAGACAAAGCCTTATATCTAGATAAAAAATGAGCTTGGATAGTATTTCCAAACTCATTTAAAGTCAATTGCAATATACTAGAACAAGCCTAATACTGTTCCATCACTTTCAACATCCATGTTGAGAGCAGCTGGTCGTTTTGGAAGCCCTGGCATGGTCATGACATCGCCAGTTAAGGCAACGATGAAGCCTGCACCTAATTTTGGCACCAATTCGCGAATGGTAATTTCAAAGTTTTCAGGTGCTCCAAGTGCATTTGGATTGTCTGAGAAACTGTATTGAGTTTTAGCCATACAGATTGGCAATTTGTCCCAACCGTTTTGAACGATTTGAGTGATTTGTGTTTGAGCTTTCTTCTCAAAGTTCACTTTGCTACCACGGTAGATTTCAGTGACAATTTTTTCAATTTTTTCTTGGACAGAAAGGTCATTGTCATACAAACGTTTATAGTTAGCTGGGGTTTCAGCGATAGTTTTGACAACTGTTTCAGCAAGAGCTACACCACCTTCGGCACCATCAGCCCAGACACTAGCCAATTCAACTGGTACATCGATTGAGGCACAGAGTTCTTTTAAGGCTGCAATTTCAGCATCTGTATCAGATACAAATTCGTTAATAGCTACGACTGCTGGAATACCGAACTTACGGATATTCTCAACGTGGCGTTTCAAGTTATCAAAACCTGCACGAACCGCCTCCACATTTTCCTCTGTGAGAGCGTCTTTAGCCACACCACCATTCATCTTAAGGGCACGGAGGGTTGCGACAATGACAACTGCATCTGGCGAAGTTGGTAAGTTTGGTGTCTTAATATCAAGGAATTTCTCGGCACCAAGGTCTGCACCAAAACCAGCTTCAGTAACTGTGTAATCAGCCAAGTGAAGGGCTGTTGTCGTTGCCAAGACAGAGTTACACCCGTGAGCGATATTGGCAAATGGACCACCATGTACAAAGGCAGGTGTTCCATAAATTGTCTGAACCAAGTTTGGCTTAATAGCATCCTTCAAGATCAATGCTAAAGCACCTTCAACCTGCAAATCACCAACAGAAACAGGTGTACGGTCATAGCGATAACCGATAACAATATTAGCCAAACGGCGTTTCAAGTCTTCGATGTCAGTTGCCAAGCAAAGAATTGCCATGATTTCTGAAGCAACGGTAATGTCAAAGCCATCCTCACGTGGAATACCATTTAGAGGACCACCAAGTCCAACGGTCACATGACGAAGGGCGCGGTCATTCAAGTCCACAACACGTTTCCAGAGGATACGACGTTGGTCAATTCCAAGCTCATTCCCTTGGTGCAAGTGGTTGTCAATCAAGGCTGAAAGCGCATTGTTGGCAGTCGTAATGGCATGCATGTCTCCAGTAAAGTGAAGGTTTATGTCTTCCATTGGTAACACTTGAGCATAACCACCACCAGCGGCACCGCCCTTAATCCCCATTACTGGACCAAGAGATGGTTCGCGGATAGCAATCATGGTTTTCTTGCCAATCTTATTCAAGGCATCCGCAAGACCAATAGTAATGGTTGATTTTCCTTCACCTGCAGGTGTTGGGTTAATGGCAGTAACCAAAATCAATTTTCCAACTGGAATACTCTCAACTGCACGAATCTTATCAAAGCTGAGCTTAGCCTTGTACTTTCCGTACAACTCCAAATCATCGTAAGAAATGCCAAGTTTCTCTACAACATCAACGATTGGTTTCAACTCAATACTCTGTGCGATTTCAATATCTGTTTTCATTCAAAACTCCTCTAACCACTTATATGATAATTCATTATAACACAAAACAAGATTTTTAACATCCTAAAACTCTCTAAACGTTCGTAAATATCCCTATTTTTAAGCTTTTTAGAGTCCTTTCTTAAATTTTATATGGCTTTATAGTTTGAAACTATAGAATAATGAAAAATAATTTAGTCAAGAAAATAGCTGTCAATTTCAGATAAATTATGTAAAATTCTTGTGTTTTCAATTTCTAATTTTTCTGCCAACTCAATAGAATATTCAAAACTAAGTTTAGTGTTTAACGATAAATCAAACGAGTAATCTTGTAATTCACCCAGTTTTTTATATTTTTCTATGATTTCATTATAAATAGCAAGATAATGCTTATCTAATATTTTTATATAATTATTCAGATTTTCCTGGTAGTCTTGAATGATTTTTTGTTCGCTATCATTTAATATTCCCTTCCCTATTTCCCAAATGATTGAGCTGGCTATTGAACCTACTACAGAACCTAGAACTGGTATAGGAATCATTGCTTGACCAATACAAGCACCAATTGTTGCAAAGGAAGCATCCATTACATTTAATGTCAAGAGATTCATAAATTCATCTTGGGTTATTTCTGTAGATCTATACTTTAGAACAATGTCTATCATTCCATAAGTTGCCGTAACTAAAGCACTAGCATTTGGAGCACTAATCCCCAAGACATTTGTTAATCCGTAAATGGAATACCCAGATATTGCACCCTTTACAACTCCTTCAGCTGTATTCAATCCACAATCTAACCAATCTGATTGTTCGAATTCGAAAATACTTTTTCCTTCTTTATACTTTCCATACACACTCGACATCAAAGCTAATCCCCCCTGTAAAAAAGCGGTGTTCCTTGCAACCTTGTTAGCTTCTTTTAAATTTGGCAATGCATGTTTTTGGGCTACTAATCTTTTTTTATTTAATTCTTGTTTTTCAGTTTGACTGTTTTATAAATATTTTTCTGTTCAGAATCCAATAGAGAGTTAATTGAATTCTTTTGAGCGTCTTTATAATCTAGAGCAGAGGATTTCATCCAAGATTTGTATGAAGTAAGTCCCTTGCTTTCAGTGATATCATTAATTATTTGGCGTATATCCGTAATTTGTTTACTGGACAATCTCTTACCATTAAGTTCAACTTCTTTTGCTCCAGCCATTATTTTTTCAAATACTTGAACGTGATCTTTTGGAAACATCATTTTCATTTTTGTATTGTAAAAAAATGATTGTTCTAATTCATCACGTAAATTATTATAAAACTTCATTTGAATGGTATTTCTACCAATTAATAAATCGGCTGGTCCATTGTCATTCAAAACTTTAACAATTGGATTTAATCCCTCAATTGCTCTCCTTGCATTTACAATTCCTGCTTCTGCAAACTCTGCTATAAAACCATGTACTCCACGATCACCGCCACGATTTTTAACAATAACATCTTCTATATTATCTTTAGCATAATCTAAAATTTTAGAGGCATTATCCTTGTTTAAGATGACATTGCGAGCTTCATCTTCTATTATTTTCATAGCAATTTGTAAGTCTTGAATTCTTAAATTATTTAAGCAATTGACATATGCTCCAATACCTTGGTTAAATGCTTGATTAAAAATTTGATTAACCATTTATTTTAATTTCCTTATTTATCATAGCTGTCAGTGATAGTGTTGAATTCACTAAATTACCTGCTTTATATTTTTCATCTTCAGTAAATAAGCTATAGTCCATTCCAGTTAAAGATAAATTGGCTAAATAAATTCCTTCTGTTTGTTTTCCAGTTAGTTCTATTAATTCCGTAACTTCTATTACTTTTTCTTTAAGTTGTCTAGCCAACAATTCTACCTTTTTCTGTTCCTCTATAGCCTCTTTTGCAACTTCTTCATTTTTCCTATTAGCTACTACACCAGCGCCTACAGAAGCGGTCAACATAACGCCTGCAATTCCCCAACCGACAGGACCAGCCAAAGCTAAAAATGCGTTACCTGCTGCCACTCCACCGCCACCAGCTGCTACACTTCCACCACCTAACCAAGCCAGAGCGGCGCTATTTGCTGCAGCACCTGTCAAACTTGATATCGCAGTACCTGTTGATGCAACACCAAATGTAGTTGCAACACCCATAGCGGCAGTAGGCCCTAAAGTTGCAACTGTTACTCCTAATGCGCTAAGAGAAGCCGTAGCCGCTGTGCTACCACTTGCTAATTCAGCTTCCTTAATTGACTGTGAAATAGCAATTTGCTTATCTTCAAAATTCTGAATTTCAACATCAATTTCTTCTAATTTTGTTTCAAACTCTTTTGGCTTATTTGCTAGTTTACTAATTCTTTCTTCAATAATTTTTACAACTTTGACTGCTTTTTCCCTAACCTGATAGAGTTCTGTTGATTTATTAGCTAAATTATAAGCTTCATCGTTATACAATCTTATAGATTCTTTATATCCCTCGACAGCTTCTTGTCTAAGTTTAGAATTAAAGAGGTCAACAGCATCAATTTGTTCTTTCGTATTATTCGCTATTTTACCTGCTTCATTAAAAGTTTCCGATGAAGCTTTGGGTACATGTTCTACCACATCACTAGCTACCCCAATAGCTTTTTCAGAAACATCTGTGATAACATCGCCAACCTGACTTGAAACATCTTCTATAACTTTTACAGACTCTGTAATAGCTTCTCCAGTAAATTTACCTGCTTCATTTAATACTTTACTGGTAGCGGATCCAGCATCATTCAATACCTTACTAGCTTCTTTTGTAAAATTGTCAGCAAATTTAAAAAAATTCATTCAGCATTCTCCTTATTGCATATATTTCTATTATCCTATAAACAGGAGAGATTGTCAAAATCGACCATATATTAATTTACTCAATTTTTATCACTTTCATTTTACTTACCGTTTATTTTTGTGTACAATAGTGCTATGAAAATTTTAGTTACATCGGGCGGTACCAGTGAAGCTATTGATAGCGTCCGCTCTATCACTAACCATTCTACAGGACGCTTGGGGAAAATCATCACAGAAACTTTGCTTGCTGCAGGGTATGAAGTTTGTTTGATAACAACAAAACGAGCTCTAAAGCCAGAACCCCATCCCAACCTATGCATTCGAGAAATTAACAATACCAAGGACCTTCTTCTGGAAATGCAAGAACGTATTAAGGATTATCAGGTCTTGATTCACTCAATGGCGGTATCCGACTACACTCCTGTTTATATGACAGGCCTTGAGGAAGTTCAGGATAGCTCCAATCTAGAAGAATTTTTAAACAAGCAAAATCATCAAGCTAAGATTTCTTCAACTGACGAGGTTCAGGTTTTGTTCCTAAAAAAGACACCCAAAATTATCTCTCTAGTCAAGGAGTGGAATCCTGCTATTCATCTGATTGGTTTCAAACTGCTGGTTGATGTCTCTGAGGATTATCTCGTCGAGATTGCCAGAAAAAGTCTTATCAAGAACCAAGCAAACTTAATCATTGCAAATGACCTGACTCAAATCTCAGCAAACCAGCATCGTGCAATCTTTGTTGAAAAAGATCAGCTTCAAACAGTCCAGACTAAAGAAGAAATTGCAGAACTCCTCCTTGAAAAGATTCAAGCCTATCATTCATAGAAAGGAAAGCTATGGCAAACATTCTCTTGGCTGTAACGGGCTCAATCGCCTCTTACAAGTCGGCAGATTTAGTCAGTTCTCTAAAAAAACAAGGCCATCAAGTTACTGTTTTAATGACTCAGGCTGCTACAGAGTTTATCCAACCATTGACACTAGAGGTACTCTCACAGAATCCTGTCCACCTGGATGTTATGAAGGAGCCCTATCCTGAACAGGTTAATCATATCGAACTTGGAAAAGAAACTGATCTATTTATCGTGGTACCTGCAACTGCTAACACTATTGCAAAACTAGCCCACGGCTTTGCGGACAACATGGTAACCAGTACAGCTCTAGCCCTGCCAAGTCATATCCCAAAACTCATCGCACCAGCAATGAATACAAAAATGTATGACCATCCGGCAACTCAGGCTAATCTGAAAACATTAGAAAGCTACGGCTATCAGCTGATTGCTCCTAAGGAATCCCTATTAGCTTGTGGAGACCACGGACGAGGAGCTTTAGCCGACCTCACAATTATTTTAGAAAGAATAAAGGAAACTCTCGATGAAAAAACGCTCTAATATTGCACCTATTGCTATCTTTTTTGCAACCATGCTCGTGATACACTTTCTGAGCTCGCTTATCTTTAATCTTTTTCCATTCCCAATCAAACCGACTATCGTTCATATTCCTGTCATTATTGCCAGCATTATCTACGGTCCACGCGTTGGGGTTACACTTGGATTTTTGATGGGGCTACTTAGCTTAACTGTTAACACGATTACAATTCTACCGACAAGTTACCTCTTCTCCCCATTTGTACCAAACGGAAACATCTACTCAGCTATCATTGCAATTGTCCCACGTATTTTGATTGGTTTAACTCCTTATCTAGTCTATAAACTAATGAAAAACAAGACTGGTCTGATTCTAGCTGGTGCCCTGGGTTCACTTACCAATACAGTCTTTGTACTTGGTGGAATATTTTACCTTTTTGGAAATGTCTTTGATGGTAATATCCAAAAACTCCTAGCAACTGTTATCTCAACAAATTCGATTGCCGAATTAGTCATTTCCGCAGTTCTAACCCTAGCCATTGTTCCAAGACTACAGACTTTGAAAAAATAAAAACATCTCCACTTTCAAGCTTGAAGGTGGAGATGTTGCTCTATACAGTTTCTTTTTAGTGAAATCTTTACTAACTTTTAACAAAAAAATGACCTATAAACCCAAGTAAATCCTTGCTTTATTGTCTTGTTTATAGTACTATACTAGTGTATATACAGTTAAAAAGGAGATTCTTATGAATACACGGAAAAAGACACAATTTATGACAATGACTGCCCTCTTAACGGCTATTGCAATTTTGATTCCAATTGTTATGCCTTTCAAGATTGTCATTCCTCCCGCTTCTTACACTTTAGGAAGCCACATCGCTATTTTTATCGCTATGTTCTTGTCGCCCTTGATGGCAGTTTTTGTCATCCTAGCCTCTAGTTTTGGATTTTTGATGGCTGGCTATCCCATGGTTATCGTTTTTCGAGCTTTTTCCCATATCTTTTTTGGGACTCTAGGAGCTCTTTACCTACAAAAATTCCCCGAAACCCTTGATAAACCAAAATCTTCCTGGATTTTTAACTTTGTTTTGGCTATTGTTCATGCCCTTGCTGAAGTATTAGCCTGTGTCGTTTTTTATGCAACTTCTGGTACCAATGTAGAAAATATGTTTTATGTTCTATTTGTGCTAGTTGGATTTGGTACAATTATCCATAGTATGATAGACTATACATTAGCACTAGCTGTTTATAAAGTGCTTCGAAAACGCCGTTAAAAGGAAGAACTATGACAAAAAATCGCAAACAAGCCCTGCTCCAACTCTTGAAAGAAGCTCCTAAAGCCCTCAACGGCCAAAGTTTGGCTGAACATTTTCATGTCACACGTCAGGTCATTGTACAAGACATTGCAATTTTGAGAGCCGATGGCGCTCCTATCCTATCCACTAATCGTGGCTACGTCTATAAGCAAATTGATACCAATCCTTATGTCCATAAACTTTTCAAGGTGAAACATGAAGTTGAAGAAATCGGTCAGGAACTCCTTGCTATCGTCGATAATGGAGGACGTGTCCAGAATACTTTGATTGACCATCCCGTTTATGGAGAAATCGAAACCTTGCTTAAACTGTCTTGTCGCAGAGATGTGCAACATTTTCTAGAACAAGTCGAACATTCTGACTTTAGACCTCTGTCTGAATTGACAGATGGCATCCATTACCACCTAGTCGAAGCTGAAACACAACAAGACCTCCACTATATCGAGGAGGCCTTGGATCAGCTAGGTTATTTAGTAAAAGACTAGAAGATTTTCTTGTCCCATCCATCTTCTGTACGGTGGCGATAGAAAAACTCTGACTTGTCAGGAGCTTCCATCATCTCCATCAAAGGTAGCATATCATGGGCCAGATCCAAGCTTGGAATCTGGTCTTTTTGAATCCAATAGTTCAAATAGTAACAATGATATTTAAAAACCACATTGAATGAAAATTAACAACTACTTGCTTACTAAAAATATATCACCAGTTATGTTGATCAACATTATCCTTAGTCACAAGATAAATTGGAGAAACTGTTTCTTTTTCCATTTTTTTCCCTTGATAATGATCTATTGCTGATTGAATAGCAATTTCACCCATCTTAGCTGGTTGCTGAGCAATAGTGGCAGTAATATCACCTTTTGCAATAGCATCATGTGCATCTGGTTGACCATCAATACCAACAATTAATACATTGCTAAGACCAGCTGCTTTTACTGCTTGTGCAGCTCCTAACGCCATCTCATCATTCTGTGCAAAGATTGCTTGTACTTCTTTGTTTCCTTGAATCATATTTTGCGCTGTATTCAAAGCTTTTGCGCGATCAAAATTAGCGGATTGACTAGAAAGAACATCTAAATTTGTCTTTGAAATTTGTTCAAATCCTTTACCTCTATCTACAGTTGCAGAAGCGCCAGGGACTCCTGATAATTCAAAAGTTTTTGCTTTTTCTCCCAATTGCTTGGTAATAAATTCTGCAGCCATTTTACCTGCTTCTACGTTATCAGAAGCAACAGTTGTCAAGACTTCACCACCATTACTACCGCGGTCAATTAAGATTACCGGAATGTTTGCATTATTAGCAGCTTTAATAGATGTAACAATTGCATCAGAATCAACTGGATTAATTAGTAAAGCATCTACATTTTGACTAATAAAATTTTGAATATCATCTGCTTGTCTAGCAGCATCATCTTGTGCATCTGCTATCTTCAAAGTTACTTCTTTTTCCCCTGCAGCTTTTTCAAGGCCATCTTTCATAGCCACAAAATAAGGATTGTTAGTAGTAGAAATAGAAACTCCTAATTTTAATTCTTTTGCCGACTTTTGAGTCGTAGATTTATTATCATTTGATGAATTTCCTAAACCAGTTTTTCCACAAGCTACTAAAGCAAAAATAAATGTTACAAACAAAGCAAAAATGCTAATTTTTTTAATATTTTTCATGTTATTACTCCTCGTAATATATATCTATAGGGATAGTTTCAATCCCGATTATTGTACGTCATCTAATAAATTGTTACTATTTCCAAAAAAATTGAAAATTATTCTACTGTTTTACAACTTTAAAACGATCAATCAGAACAGCAATTAAGATTACAACTCCTTTTACTACTTGTTGCCAAAATGCTGAAACACCAATAATATTAAGTCCATTATTCAAAACTCCAATAATTAAAGCACCTATTAGAGTCCCAAGTATACGACCTTTACCTCCAGATAAAGAGGTTCCTCCAAGAACAACAGCTGCAATAGCATCCATTTCATAACTAGCACCTGCTGTTGGTTGAGCAGAACTTAAGCGTGATGTTATAATTAATCCAGAAATTGAAGCCATAATACCTGATATTGAATAAATGATAATTTTCACTTTATTTAATTTCACACCTGATATATATGCTGCTTTTTCATTCCCCCCTATAGCATATACAGATTTACCAAATGCTGTTTTATGAAGTAAAACATATAAAACAATAAATACAATAAACATAATAATTACAGGAAATGGAATTCCTACTATGTAACCTTGCCCCAAAAATTGAAATAAGAATGTATCACTTAATCCTTTTGTAATAGGATTCCCATTTGTATAAACAAGTGTTGCTCCCCTAAAAATAGTCATAGTCGCTAAAGTGACGATAAATGGAGCTAATTTCCCGTAGGAAATCAATAACCCATTCATCATACCTAGAATGCAACCCAAAATTAAAGAGATGAGAATTGCTAACGTAACAGGCATTCCAGATCCTAATAAACCTGCTGTTAGCGCGCTGGATAAGGCTAAAATTGATCCTACTGATAAATCGATTCCACCTGTTAGAATAACAAAAGTCATTCCAAAAGCAATCAGTGCATTTGATGTTACTTGCAATAGTAAATTTAACAGATTATTTGCTGTTAAAAAATTTGAATTGATAATAGTGATGACAGCCATTAAAATTATCAATGCTATTACCGTTGTCAATTCTGACATGTACTTCATAGTATTTTTCACACTATTGTCCTCCTGTAGCTAGTTGCATAACTTTTTCTTGTGTAGCTTCTCGACGTGTTAATTCCCCACTAATTCTACCTTCATGCATGACCATAATGCGATCACTGACTCCAATCACTTCTGGTAAATCTGAAGAGACCATAATAATCGGTACACCTCGTTCAGCTAATTCATTCATTAATTGGTAAATTTCACGCTTAGCTCCAACATCTACCCCACGAGTTGGCTCATCTAAAATCAGTACTTTTGGTGCAATACCTATCCATTTTGCTAAAACTACTTTCTGTTGATTACCACCAGAAAGTGTCCCAACTTCCTTATCTGGATAACCTGATTTAATTTGTAACCTATCAATTAAGCGTTGTACAAATATACCACTTGTTTTATTATCGAAAATGCCATTTTTAACAAAATCACGAGTACTAGGTAAAGTCATATTATCTTTAATAGAAAAATCTAAAATCAATCCCTCATCTTTACGATCTTCTGTTAAGAAACCAATTCCATGCTTAATTGCTTCAAAAGGATTTTTAATTATCAGTTGTTCTCCGTTTATTATAATTTGACCAGATTTTAAAGAATCAATTCCAAAAATTGCTCGCATTATTTCAGTACGACCAGCACCCATCAAACCAGAAAAACCAAGAATTTCCCCTTGACGTACATAGAAAGAAATATCCGTAAAAGCATCACCAGAAAGATTCTTAGCTTGAAAAACAATATTCCCAATCTCAGCCTTTTTTTCTGGATAATAATCTTCTAATTCACGGCCTACCATCTTCTGAACTAATTCATCTGCATTAGTTAACTTCGTTTTCTTGGTATCAATTACAAACCCATCCCTCATAACAGTTATAAGATCTGTGATCTTAAAGATTTCTTCCATCCGATGTGAAATATACACAATACCTACACCATCAGATTTTAATCCTTCTATCACTTTAAAAAGTGTTTCAGTTTCACGATCAGTTAAAGCTGCTGTGGGTTCATCCATAATTAACAAGGAAACTTCTGATAATAAACATTTTGCTATTTCTATCATTTGTTGTTGTCCGACTGATAATTGACCAATGATTGCATCGAGAGGAATAGAGATATTAAGACGTTTAAATGCTTCTTTAGCTTTCCTTTCCATACTAACTTTATCTAGAAACCCAATCGAATTTTTAATTTCTCTTCCTAAAAAAAGATTATCAAGTACAGTCATATCTGGCCAAGTATTCATTTCCTGATGAATAAAACTCAGTCCAAACCGTTCTGCCTCTTGAGGATTAGAAAATGTTTTTTCTTTTCCATCAATAAAAATAGTTCCTGAAGTAGCTGGAAAAAGTCCAGTTAAAATATTCATTAAGGTTGATTTGCCTGCGCCATTCTCCCCCATTAAAGCATGAACTTCTCCTGAATTAAGAACCAAATCAATACTTTCTAAAACACGATTATTCCCAAAAGATTTTGAAATGTTCTTCATTTCAATTTTCATAGGCAACCCCCTTCTAAATAATAACTCCTGATTGCAAGATTATATTCGAATATGGTGTATCTTCCCCAGTGCGAATAACTGCCTTAACTTTAGTATTCATAGCTTTCAATTCTTCATGACTAATATATTCAATAATTATATTCGATCCTAAAAGATCTAGAACTGCTTGCCACTGTTCTTTGTTTTTTTCCTTAATTTCTTCTGCTAAGAAAATTTTTTCGATAAGTACATGATCTGAATATTCTTTTAAAACTTCTAAAAAACTTGGACTACCTTTTCTTAATGCTAAATCAATTTTATCAACACCTTTTGGAACTGGCAATCCTAAATCTCCGATACAAACCAAATCCATATGACCTAAATCATCAGCTAGTTTAGCTATATTACTATTTAAAATCCCATATTTCTTCATATCCTGAATGCTCCTTTATTTCTTTCAAACTCGGCATACCTCCTTGCGCTCCAAATCTTTGAACAGAAAGATGTGAAGCAATCGTTGCAAAGGACAATGCAACATCCATCTCTTTTCCTTTTGAGATAGCATAAGCAAAAGCACCATTAAACGTATCTCCTGCTCCTGTAGTATCAACTACTTCTGCTTTTATAGCAGGAATTTTCTTAACTGCTGTCCCATCATAATAAATAGAACCTTCAACTCCTAATGTCACAATCATTTTATTAGGATAAATTTTAATAATTTCTTCTAATTTCTTATCTGGAAAAAGCTCTGAACATTCGTGCTCGTTAGGAGTAATAAAATCACAAAAAGGAATCATCTCTTTGTCTGTTTCTCTAGCTGGTGCAGGATTGTAAAGAACCTTAACTTGATTTTCTTGGCAAAATTTAGCTATAGATAAGTTGGCTTCATGTGGTATTTCATTCTGTAATACAACAATACTTGCATCACTAAGTAATTTCCACTCATTTTTCCAATCATTTGTTTTAACTAAATTATTAGCTCCGGGATAATAAATAATCCTATTATCACCTCCATATAAAGTAATTTGTGCAACTCCTGAAGACTGTGGTACCGTTCCCACATATGCTGTAGAAATATCATTATTTTGCAGATTACTTAATAAATCTGCTGAAAAAATATCTTCTCCTACGTTCCCAAATATGTAAATATTATCTTCAACACTGGATAATCTACCAATAGCTACAGCTTGATTTGCACCTTTTCCACCTGGAACTATATTAAATGAATCGCCAAAAATCGTTTCACCTCCTTCTGGAATCCTTTTTGTTCTCATAACTAAGTCCATTGAAATGCTTCCAACAACAACAATTTTACTCATTTCTTTCTCCTTAATGTATTTCTTTCTATGTACCTAACAGGGAGTTTAATTTTAGCTTCATCTATAGAGAACTTATTTGCCATATTATAGATTAGCTTTGCAGCCTGTTCTCCCATTTTATATGATGATTGGTGGATAGTTGATAAAGAAGGATAAATAAATTGACTAAGTACAATATCATCATAACCAATGATTTGAATATCATCTGGAATTTTTTTCCCAATTGCTAAAATTTCATGAATATAAGCTATCGCATGAATATCAGAAGGTGCTATAATACTATCAATATTTGGATTTCTTTTTAGATTCTCTTTAGCTTCTTTTTGAATTTTTTCAAACTCAAACGTTTCACTTTCTTCAATACGAATCTCTAAAGATTTATCCCTCAAATAGTTTAAACTTGCTTCAAATCGTTCCGCAATGTTCTCAGCTTTATCATCTAAAACTTTAATAATCATAACTTGCTTAGCGCCAGCTTTCCAAATTGCTTTAGCAGCCAAACGTCCACCCAACTGATTATCAGAAAAGACACCGTAACCTGTATCTTTACTAATCCGGTCAACCACAACAACAGGTAACGTCAGATTTGGAAATTCCTTTGTAAAGTCAAGTGTCGTTATAATGCCAGCTGCATTTGTTTTTAACAAAAGGTTTATATATTCTTCTAACGAATCATGATCTGAAATAGTACCAACCATAATCCTATAACCTTTATCTTTCAAATATGATTCAGCCCCTCGAACCAATCTTGGGAAGAAGGGATTAGAAATATCTGGCAATAAGAGTCCTACCATTTGATTTTTTTTAGTTTTCAAAGATTGTGCTAATACATTCGGCGTGTAATTTAATTTCTTGATAGCATTTTTTATCTTTTCCCTAGCATCATCTCCGACATAGCCTTTTTTCGAAATATATCTTGAAACTGTTGATTTTGATACTCCAGCTTCTTCAGCAACCTGTTTTATTGTAGTCATCACTCCTCCTTTTTATATTATGGAACCGTTCCCTTATTTATATAGTAAGCGTTTTCTTTGTTTTTGTCAATACTTTTTTAGAAATATTTTAAATTTATTTTAGAGTATTTACTTTTTTCCCTAATCTTCTATTACTATTAGGCAGGAAACACAACAAGACCTCCACTATATCGAAGAGGCCTTAGAACAGCTAGGTTATTTAGTAAAAGACTAGAAGATTTTCTTCGCCCAGCCATCTTCTGTACGGTGGCGGTAGAAAAATTCAGATTTGTCAGGAGCTTCCATCATCTCCATCAATGGTAACATATCATAGGCCAGATCCAAGTTTGGAATCTGGTCTTTTTGCACCCAAGAAACTTCTCCTTCATCTGAAGAGCGAAGGGTACCAGAGAACTCAGTCGCCTTATAACAAAAGACGATATAGCGCCCGCCTGTATCCAGAGGCCAATTTTTAATGCCGACAAGTTGAGGATTTTGGATAGTCAACCCTGTTTCTTCGTAGATTTCACGAATGACAGACTCCGCAAAAGCCTCACCATTTTCTACATGACCTCCTGGAAAGGCATAACCAGACCAGCGATTGGTTTCAGGAGAGCGATACTGCATAACCACGCGCTGGGTTTCGAGATCTTCAATCAAACAAATATTTGTTAAAATCGTTAATTGGGAACGGGACATATTTTCTCCTTTAGGTAATATTCTAATCCAACGCCTTGACTTCCAGCATCATATCGCGAATCTGTGCAGCCAGTTCAAAGTCAAGCACTTCGACAGCTTCTTGCATTTGTTTTTCTAGTTTCTTGACAAGTTCTTTGCGTTCTTGTTTGTTGAGACTATTGATATCGACTTCTTTTTCTTCTTCCTTGGCAACTGCCTTAGTCACGGCAATCAAGTCACGAATTTCTTTCTTAATGGTTTGTGGCACGATACCATGCTCTTCATTATAGGCCATCTGGATTTTGCGACGGCGTGCCGTTTCATCGATGGCACGTTGCATAGACTGAGTCATCGTGTCCGCATACATGATGACATGCCCTTCGCTGTTACGAGCAGCACGACCAATGGTCTGGATGAGTCCACGTTCGTTACGAAGGAAACCTTCCTTGTCAGCATCGAGAATCGCTACGAGGCTCACTTCAGGAACGTCAATTCCTTCACGGAGGAGGTTGATTCCGACCAAGACATCAAAGACACCCAAGCGCAGGTCACGGATAATCTCTGTCCGCTCTAAAGTCTTGATATCCGAGTGCATGTACTTGACCTTAATGCCCATTTCTTTGAAGTAGTCGGTTAAGTCCTCTGCCATTTTCTTGGTCAAGGTTGTGATAAAGGTTCGTTCATTCTTTTCAACACGGGCATTGATTTCACCTAAGAGATCATCAATCTGTCCCATAGTCGGACGGACTTCCACCTCAGGATCCAAAAGCCCTGTCGGACGAATGATTTGCTCAATCACTGTCTCCGTCTGTTCATTTTCATAGTCGCCCGGTGTGGCTGAAACGTAGACAATCTGATGAACGTGACTCTCAAACTCCTCCCGACGGAGAGGACGATTGTCCAGAGCTGACGGCAAACGGAAACCATAATTAACCAGCATTTCTTTACGCGAACGGTCTCCATTGTACATACCCTTGATCTGCCCCATGGTCATGTGGCTCTCGTCAATCATGATTAAGAAATCATCTGGGAAGAAGTCGAGAAGCGTATAAGGAGGCTCACCCTCACTCCGTCCATCCATATGACGTGAATAGTTCTCAACCCCGTTGGTATAGCCCATCTCACGCAACATTTCAATATCATACTCTGTCCGCTGTTTCAAACGCTGGGCTTCTAGCAGTTTACCTTCCTTTTCAAAGACAGCTAACTGCTCCTCTAACTCTGCCTGAATTTTAGCAATGGCAGCTTCCATGTGATCGTCATTGGTCACAAAGTGAGTAGCTGGGAAAATCGCCAAATGATCCACTTCTCCCAATACCTGACCTGTCAAAGCCTCCACTTCACGGATACGGTCAATTTCGTCCCCAAAAAATTCTACTCGAAAAGCGTGTTCGTCACGGGAAGCTGGGAAAATCTCCACTACATCCCCACGTACACGAAATCTTCCCCGTTGGAAATCAATATCATTACGTTCAAACTGGATATCAACCAAGTCATTCAAGAGTTTATCACGAGAAATTTCAAGACCTGGACGCAGACTCACAACGCTATCAGCGTATTCCTTGGGCGAACCCAGACCATAGATACAAGAGACGGAAGCTACGACAATAACATCATTACGCTCCAAAAGGGCTGAAGTCGCTGAGTGTCGGAGCTTATCAATCTCGTCATTGACAGAGCTATCCTTTTCAATATAGGTATCACTGGAAGGAACATAGGCCTCTGGTTGGTAATAGTCATAGTAAGATACGAAATACTCAACAGCATTTTCAGGGAAAAATTCCTTAAACTCCCCATAGAGCTGACCCGCCAGAGTTTTATTGTGGGCGATGACCAGAGTTGGTTTATTGACTTTGGAAATGACCTGACTCATAGTATAGGTCTTCCCTGTTCCAGTCGCCCCCATCAGAATCTGAGCTTTTTCTCCACCCTCGATATTATCAACCAACTGTTCGATAGCTTGAGGTTGGTCTCCTGATGGTTGATATTTTGATACTAGTTTAAATTGATTATCTGTAATGCGATTGATCATAAGAATCCTCTTTCCATGTGCTATTCCTATTTTAGCATACTTATAGCATTTTCACGAAGAAAAGGACGGACCGAAGTCACATCCTTTCATTTTCTTTCTTTAATTGATAGCCAAGATAGACAATCAAAAGTAGCAAGACTAGACTTGTCAGATAGAACCTTCTATGCCAAAAGAACCACCTGATAGCCAATCTTGATTACCTTGTGGTAAAAAGGTCATCAAAGACGTTCCTGACTGCTGACCACTAACTAAAATCCCAAAGAGATTTCCCTGAGCAAAATTCCAGGCTCCATGAATACCTGCAACACCCCAAACTGTATCATTTTTGAGAAGGTAAAGAGCCATGGCAACTCCGAATAAAAAGAGATTCACTAGAGATAGAGGGGTTAGACCAGAATTGCCCACATGCAGTAGGGTGAAGAACAGGCTAGATATAAGAACAGCAAGTTTTATATTGGTTCTTGAGGCCAATTGAGGAAGGAGCCAGGCACGGGACACCACTTCTTCCGCTGTCCCCTGTAGGATCCAAAATGGGATAGTAAAAATGATAAAGACAAGCGAATAAGGATTCAAATGAATGGACTCAAAACGATATTGCCCCAAGGCCACTAAACCTAACAAGGTCAGAAGAAAAAGTGCCAGACCTAGCCCAAATCCTTTCAGAAGATTGCTGAGGAAATTCTCTCTATAAAATCCCAAAGTTCGAATAGGTCTTTTCTCAACTTTTTTAGTCCATCTGAACACAGTGTTGAGAATAAAACCAAAGGCCAGCAATTCTAAAATTAAATGAAAGTCACTTGTTTTATCCATCAAGCCCTGCTGCAAGGTCTGCAAGTAAGTTGCAAAAGCTTGACCAGCCTCTCCAAAATTTCTAGCAAGTCCGATGAGAGCTAACAAACTAATACCATATAAAGTATAAGCCACAAACTCTCCTATAAAGACAAAAACAAAGGCTAACAAGGGGCTTGTGTAGAGGTTTAACCGCATTTGAGAAGCTTGGAAGTCTTTAAAAATTCTTTTGTTCTTCATATCTCCGTCCTCTTTTCTTCTATTATATACTATTATTATAGCACTTTGTGATAGCAGTTCAAGAAAGAAATAAAGGGCTTTTATGTTACATCTTCTAACATAAAAGCTCCTAGATTTGCATTTTTTAGTTTTTTCTGATATAATGGGAAAATATTCGGAAAAGGAGACTAAAAATGAAGAAAAAATTTCTAGCATTTTTGCTAATTTTATTCCCAATTTTCTCATTAGGTATTGCAAAGGCAGAAACTATTAAGATTGTGTCTGATACCGCCTATGCACCTTTTGAGTTTAAAGATTCAGATCAAACTTATAAAGGAATTGATGTTGACATTATCAACAAAGTCGCTGAGATTAAAGGATGGAATATTCAGATGTCCTATCCTGGATTTGATGCAGCGGTAAATGCGGTTCAAGCTGGTCAAGCTGACGCTATCATGGCTGGGATGACAAAGACTAAAGAACGTGAAAAAGTCTTCACCATGTCTGATACTTACTATGATACAAAAGTTGTCATTGCAACTACAAAGGCACACAAGATTAGCAAGTACGACCAATTAACTGGCAAAACCGTTGGTGTTAAAAACGGAACTGCTGCTCAACGTTTTCTTGAAACAATCAAAGATAAATACGGTTTTACTATTAAAACATTTGACACTAGTGATTTGATGAACAACAGCTTGAGTGCTGGTGCCATCGATGCCATGATGGATGACAAACCTGTTATCGAGTATGCCATTAACCAAGGCCAAGACCTCCATATTGAAATGGATGGCGAAGCTGTAGGTAGCTTTGCTTTCGGTGTTAAAAAAGGTAGCAAATACGAGCACTTAGTCACTGAATTTAACCAAGCTTTGGCTGAAATGAAAAAAGATGGTAGTCTTGATAAAATCATCAAGAAATGGACTGCTTCATCATCTTCAGCAGTGCCAACTACAACGACTGCAGCTGGTCTAAAAGCAACTCCTGTTAAAGCCAAATACATCATTGCAAGTGATTCTTCTTTTGCACCTTTTGTTTTCCAAAATTCAAGCAACCAATTTACTGGTATTGATATGGAATTGATTAAGGCAATCGCTAAAGATCAAGGTTTTGAAATTGAAATTACCAATCCAGGTTTCGATGCAGCTATCAGTGCTGTCCAAGCTGGTCAAGCAGATGGTATCATTGCTGGTATGTCTGTTACAGATGCTCGTAAGGCAACTTTTGACTTCTCAGAATCCTACTACACTGCTAATACTATCCTTGGTGTCAAAGAATCAAGCACCATTGCTTCTTATGAAGATTTAAAAGGAAAGACAGTTGGTGTTAAAAACGGAACTGCCTCTCAAACCTTCCTAACAGAAAATCAAAGCAAATACGGTTACAAAATCAAAACTTTTGCTGATGGTTCTTCAATGTATGACAGTTTAAACACTGGTGCCATTGATGCCGTTATGGATGATGAACCTGTTCTCAAATATTCTATCAGCCAAGGACAAAAATTGAAAACTCCAATCGCTGGAACTCCAATCGGTGAAACAGCCTTTGCCGTTAAAAAAGGAGCAAATCCAGAATTGATTGAAATGTTCAACAACGGACTTGCAAACCTTAAAGCAAACGGAGAATTCCAAAAGATTCTTGATAAATACCTAGCTAGCGAATCTTCATCTGCTTCAACAAGCACTGTTGATGAGACAACTATCTGGGGCTTGCTTCAAAATAACTACAAACAACTCCTTAGCGGGCTTGGTATCACTCTTGCTCTAGCTCTTATCTCATTTGCTATTGCCATTGTTATCGGGATTATCTTCGGTATGTTTAGCGTTAGCCCATACAAATCTCTTCGTGTGATCTCTGAGATTTTCGTTGACGTTATCCGTGGTATTCCATTGATGATTCTTGCAGCCTTCATCTTCTGGGGAATTCCAAACTTCATCGAGTCTATCACAGGACAACAAAGTCCAATTAACGATTTCGTAGCTGGTACTATTGCCCTATCGCTCAATGCGGCTGCTTATATCGCTGAAATTGTTCGTGGTGGTATTCAAGCCGTCCCAGTTGGTCAAATGGAAGCCAGCCGAAGCTTGGGTATCTCTTATGGCAAAACCATGCGTAAGATTATCCTGCCACAAGCAACTAAATTGATGTTGCCAAACTTTGTTAACCAATTCGTTATCGCTCTTAAAGATACAACCATCGTATCTGCTATCGGTTTGGTTGAACTCTTCCAAACTGGTAAGATTATCATCGCCCGTAACTACCAAAGTTTCAAGATGTATGCAATCCTTGCTATCTTCTATCTTGTAATTATCACACTTTTGACTAGACTAGCGAAACGCTTAGAAAAGAGGATTCGTTAATGGCAAAATTAAAAATTGATGTAAATGATTTACACAAACATTATGGAAAAAATGAGGTTTTAAAAGGAATTACGACTAAGTTCTATGAAGGAGATGTTGTTTGCATCATCGGTCCTTCAGGTTCTGGTAAATCGACCTTCCTTCGTAGCCTCAACCTTCTAGAAGAAGTCACTAGTGGTCACATCACTGTGAACGGCTATGACTTAACTGAAAAAACAACCAATGTTGACCACGTCCGTGAAAATATCGGAATGGTGTTCCAACACTTTAACCTCTTCCCTCACATGTCCGTATTGGACAACATCACCTTTGCTCCTATTGAGCACAAATTGATGACTAAGGAAGAAGCTGAAAAATTGGGAATGGAGTTGCTTGACAAGGTTGGGCTAGCAGATAAAGCTAATGCTAACCCAGATAGCCTATCAGGTGGTCAAAAACAACGTGTAGCCATCGCTCGTGGACTTGCAATGAATCCAGACATCATGCTCTTTGATGAACCAACTTCTGCCCTTGACCCTGAGATGGTTGGAGACGTACTAAACGTTATGAAGGAATTAGCTGAGCAAGGTATGACCATGATTATCGTAACCCATGAGATGGGATTTGCCCGTCAGGTTGCCAACCGCGTTATCTTTACTGCAGACGGTGAATTCCTAGAAGACGGAACACCAGATCAAATCTTTGACACCCCTCAACACCCTCGTCTGAAAGAGTTCTTGGACAAGGTCTTAAACGTCTAAACGCAAACTGTAAGGATTTCCTTGCAGTTTTTTTCTATCTCGTATTGGATTTTTTGATTTTTCGGAAAATTATGTTAGAATTAAGTTTATGAAATGAGGTTTCCTCATACCTAGCAAGACTAGGAATAAAAATAGAAATTAGGTAGCTAGATGTCATCTAAGGTTATTGTTACAATTTTCGGTGCGAGTGGAGACCTGGCTAAACGCAAGCTCTACCCTTCCCTTTTTAGACTATATAAATCCGGCAATCTTTCCGAGCACTTTGCTGTCATTGGAACTGCCCGTCGTCCTTGGAGCAAGGAATATTTTGAATCTGTTGTAGTCGAATCCATCCTTGATTTGGCAGATAGTACCGAACAGGCTCAGGAGTTCGCTAGTCACTTCTACTATCAAAGTCATGATGTCAACGATACAGAACACTACATTGCTCTACGTCAATTGCAGGCTGAACTAAATGATAAGTACCAAGCTGAACACAACAAGCTCTTCTTCTTGTCTATGGCACCTCAGTTCTTTGGAACTATCGCAAAACACCTCAAGTCTGAAAATATTGTGGATGGTAAAGGTTTTGAGCGCTTAATCGTTGAAAAACCATTTGGTACAGATTACGCAACTGCAAGCAAGTTGAATGACGAACTCCTAGCAACATTTGACGAAGAACAAATTTTCCGTATTGACCATTATCTTGGTAAGGAAATGATTCAAAGTATCTTTGCAGTTCGCTTTGCAAACCTGATTTTTGAAAATGTTTGGAACAAGGACTTTATCGATAATGTTCAAATTACTTTTGCAGAGCGCTTGGGTGTAGAAGAACGTGGTGGCTACTATGACCAATCTGGTGCCCTCCGCGACATGGTACAAAACCATACACTACAACTTCTTTCTCTCCTTGCCATGGACAAGCCAGCAAGCTTCACAAAAGACGAGATTCGTGCCGAAAAGATTAAGGTCTTTAAAAACCTCTATCATCCAACAGATGAAGAGCTTAAAGAACACTTTATCCGTGGTCAATACCGCTCTGGTAAGATTGATGGCATGAAATATATCTCTTATCGTAGCGAGCCAAATGTAAATCCAGAATCAACAACTGAAACCTTTGCATCTGGTGCCTTCTTTGTAAACAGCGATCGATTCCGTGGCGTTCCTTTCTTCTTCCGTACTGGTAAACGTCTGACTGAAAAAGGAACTCATGTCAACATCGTCTTTAAACAAATGGATTCTATCTTTGGAGAACCACTTGCTCCAAACATTTTGACCATCTATATCCAACCAACAGAAGGCTTCTCTCTTAGCCTAAATGGGAAGCAGGTAGGAGAAGAATTCAACTTGGCTCCTAACTCACTAGATTACCGTACAGATGCGACCGCAACTGGTGCTTCTCCAGAACCATACGAGAAATTGATTTATGATGTCCTAAATAACAACTCAACTAACTTTAGCCACTGGGATGAAGTTGGTACGTCATGGAAATTGATTGACCGTATCGAAGAACTCTGGCTTGAAAATGGTGCCCCACTTCATGACTATAAAGCTGGAAGCATGGGACCTCAAGCTAGCTTTGACTTACTTGAAAAATTTGGTGCTAAATGGACTTGGCAACCAGACATCGCCTATCGTCAAGATGGTCGTTTAGAATAAAAAAATTTCCTGCAAGTTTGTACCTTGCAGGATTTTTGCTTCTGATTAGATTAAGCCTTCCAAGAGACCCTTCATAAAGTTTTCTGAGTTAAACTCTCCAATATCATCGATTTTTTCACCAAAACCAATCAATTTTACAGGAATATTGAGTTCTTCACGGATGGCTAGAACCACACCACCTCGAGCAGTTCCATCAATCTTAGTCAAGACAATTCCAGTTAGTGGCGTGATTTTTGAAAATTCTTTGGCCTGTACAAGAGCGTTTTGACCTGTTGATGCATCAAGTGCCAAAAAGGTTTCATGGGGTGCTTCTGGCACAACACGTTTGATGATACGACCAATCTTTTCCAACTCAGCCATAAGGTTATCCTTATTTTGCAGACGACCAGCGGTATCAATCATAAGAATATCGATACCTTCAGCTACGGCACGTTCCATTCCATCAAAGACCACACTGGCTGGGTCAGCTTTCTCAGGTCCAGTCACTACTGGAACATCTACTCGTCGACCCCATTCAGCTAGCTGGGCTACCGCCCCTGCACGGAAGGTATCTGCCGCAACCAGCATGACCTTCTTACCAGCTTGTTTGTAGCGGTGGGCTAGTTTCCCGATAGAAGTTGTTTTCCCGACACCATTGACCCCGACAAAGAGCATGACTGTCAAGCCCTCTTGGAAGTGGATACTTTCATCGTAATTGCCATCCTTTTCATAAAGCTCAACCAATTTCTCAATAATGACACGGCGAAGTGCATCAGGTTTCTTGGCGTTTTCAAGCTTGGCTTCGTAGCGTAGTTCCTCTGTTAAGTTAGAAGCGACTTGGACACCAACGTCACTCATAATCAGTAGTTCTTCCAACTCCTCGAAGAATTCTTCATCGACAGAGCGGAAATTAGCAAAGAAGGCATTTAAGCGAGCTCCGAAGCCTGAACGAGTTTTCTTGAGACTACGGTCATATTTTTCCTGAACGGTTTCTTCTGCTTGAGGAGTTTCTGGTTCAAGAACTTCAATGCTGTTTTCTTCTTCATCTTCTATGAACTCAGGATTTTCTTCCTCAGTAATTTCTTCTTGATGAACCTCTACAGCTGGCTCTGAATCCAGACTTTCTTCAACTGTCTTTTGATTTTCCTCTTCTTGGAGCAGATCTTCTTCAGAACTTTCAACTTCTGCTACTTCTTGAGAAACTTCCTCAGCTTCTGTATCTTCAGACAAATCAAGATTTTCCAGAGCTTCTTTTACAACTTCTTCGATTTTAGGTTCTTCTTTTTTTCCGAATAGACGGTCAAATAATCCCATATCTTAGTTCTCCTTTAGCACATATTCTTCGATAGCCCAGGCGACAGCCTCTTCATCATTGGTCATTGGTGTCACTACATTTGCGACTGCCTTGACTTCAGGAACAGCATTTTGCATGGCAACACCGAGCCCTGCCCATTCAATCATAGAGAGGTCATTGGCCTCGTCGCCACAAGCCATGACTTGGCTTTGGTCGATTCCAAGATGGCTGATTAGTTTTGCCAAGCCGGTTGCTTTATGAACATTCTTTGGTGACCACTCTAGCAACATTTCACGTGATTTAAAGATTTCATATTGGTCAAACAATTCTGGAGAAATCTTCTGAATAGCTGCATCCAAGGGTTCTTGAGCAAAGGCGGTCACGCATTTATTATAAGTCATTTGACTAGATAAGTCTTCAAAGTCCACTGGAACAAAGGTCAATGCTGGATTGAATTTGGCATAAAGACTTTCTTGGTCCGATTGGATTTGATAAACAGTTCCTTCTGAGATGGCATCAAGAGGCAGTGATAATTTCTCTGTTTCTTCATACAAACGTGCCACATCATCATATGAAAAGACTGTTTTATCAAGGATTTCTCCTGTATTCTTCTGAACCAAACCACCATTAAAGGTAATGGTATACTCATCTTCCTGGCCGTCAGTCCCTAGCTCATGTAGAAAGAAATCCATAGCTTTTAAGGGACGACCAGTTGTCAAAACGACCTTGATACCACGATCACGCGCAGCTTTCAAGGTTGCCTTGGTACGATCCGTCAGCCTTTTATCAGTAGTCAGCAAGGTCCCGTCCAAGTCCAATGCAATCAATTTTATATCTGCCATTATAAGCCCTCCATATAAGCTATAACCGACTGGTCCTTATGGTGACCAATCACTGTCTCTGCTAATTCTAAAATTTCAGGTCGTGCATTTTCAGGAGCTACAGGATGTCCCACCACCTGCATCATGTGCAAGTCATTTAGGTTGTCTCCAAATGCCATAACCTGATCCATTCTGATACCAAGTTTTTTAGCTAATTCAACAATGGCCACTCCCTTATCGACATAGTCCAGAACGATATCAATGGATTCAAAGCCAGTTGTCATAGCCTTAACACCAGGTACATTTTCATTGACCCAAGCTTCTCCAGCTTCTAGCGTTTCTTCTGTGAAGTTGGTCGTAAATTTGAAAATGTCATCTGTGATATCTTCCAGACTCGCTACTTTTTGGATATTTTCATTATAGTGCTGACTCACTTTCAAATAGGTCTCATCAACCGTATCCAGAACATAAGAGCCTTTTTTGCCCGTCAAGAGTAATTTATTGATATCTACATAAGGTGACGTTTTCAGCTTTTCAAAAGTTGCTAGATAAAACTCACGAGACATGGTCGCTTCATACAAGTCCTGACCTTGATATTCGACCAAACTGCCATTTTCCGCGATAAAAATAATGTCATCACAAACATCAGCAAATAATTTTTCTAAGGATAGAAATCCGCGCCCCGAAGCCACCGCAAAGTAAATCCCTTTTTCCTTGTAGGAAGCCAAGAGAGACTTGAGGCGATCCATATCAAAGCATCCATTCTCATTTAGGAAAGTTCCGTCCATATCCGTTGCTACTAGTTTAATTGTCATCCTTCAATACTTTCTAAATCTTTTAACTTCACCGAAACAATTTTTGAAACACCTGATTCTTGCATAGTCACTCCATAGATGGAATCAGCCGCTGCCATGGTTCCCTTACGGTGGGTCACAACGATAAACTGGCTGTCCTTGTCAAAGCGGTTGAGGTAATCCCCAAAACGCTTAACATTAGCTTCATCTAGTGCAGCCTCTACCTCATCCAAGATGACAAATGGGATAGTCTTAACTCGAATGATAGAGAAAAGCAAAGCTAGAGCTGACAGGGCTTTTTCACCACCACTCATGAGGTTGAGTGATTGGATTTTCTTACCTGGTGGTTGAACAGAAATCTCAACCCCAGCTGTCAGCAAGTCTCCCTCAGTCAAAATGAGGTCCACCTGACCTCCACCAAACATCTGCTTGAAGGTCACTTTAAAGGACTCACGAATGGCTTCAAAGGTTGATTTAAAGCGCTCCTTGACCTCATCATTCATCTCTGTAATAGTCTCTAGGAGCAGATTTTTCGCTGACAAAATATCATCTCGCTGACTATTTAGAAAGTCCAGACGGTTGTGAACTTCTTCATACTGGTCAATAGCTTCTATATTGACAGGACCCAGTGATCGAATAGCCTTCTCTAAATCTTTAACCTCTTGCTCTGCCAGATTGAGATTCTCCAACTCATGAGACTTTTCTAAAGCTTCTGTATAGCTAATCTGATACTGGTCTGTTAGCTGACTCTGTAGATAGCGCAAGCGCTCGCTGACCTTTTCTTTCTTGGCTTCAGCACGAGTTTGCTTACGAATCCACTCTTCATTCTGCTGGCGAGCCTGATCCAAATGACTAGCAATATCATCCAGTTGACCTTCAATATCATCCAACTCAAACTGCTTGCGAATCAAACCTTGTTGGAGATTTGTTTTCTGAATTTTGGCTTCATCAGCCTGTTGACTGAGCAAATCCGTATCAACTTTCTCAAGATTGTCAACTTTTTCTTGGAGAAGGCGCTGGATTTCCTCTTGCTCGATATTCAGATTATCCAATTCCTTGCCTAAACGTTCAATATCAGCAACTTCATAACGTTTTTGTCCTTGCAGTTCTGTCTTAAGCAGGCGAGCTTGCGCTACCTCTTCCTGCAAGTTTTGATAACGTTCTTGGATGGCGTTTTTGTTGGACTTAATCTCTTCAATCTCAGCTTCCAGATTTTTCTTGTCACTTGCGATTGTAGCAAGGTGCTCTTGGCATTTTTCCTTATCTGCTTGCCAATCTCCGTCAGAAAGACGATCTAATTCCTCTTCTTGGAGTTTCCAAAGAGTTTCTAGATCTTCAACTTGCTGACTGGTCTGCTGATAAGCGAGGGACAATCCTTGCTCCTGAATACGTGCCTGCTCTCCTTGAGATTTGATAGCTTCTAATTTTTCTGTCAATCTAGCCATCTCATCTTGCAAGGTCTTCAAAGATTCTTCTTCTGAACGAAGACTTGCTTCCTCTTCAGCAATTTCTTTTTGTAATTGCTCCAGTTCTGGCTTGATGAAAATACTGTTATTCTGGCGGTTGGCTCCACCTGCATAGGAACCACCTGTTCGCAATTCTGTCCCGTCCAAAGTCACCATACGGACCTGGTAACGAACCTGGCGAGCTGCTGCACGCGCATGCTCTACAGTATCAAAAATAGCCGTCGTAGCTAGCAAGTTCTTGAAAATAGCTTCCAGTCTAGTATCGAATGTCACCAGCTCATCAGCCATACCCAGAAATCCTGGACTTGTAGCAATAGCATCTTGGTTCTGACTAGAAATCGTACGCGCCTTAATCGTTGTCAAAGGAAGGAAGGTCGCACGACCAGCTCTGTTACGTTTGAGGAAATCAATAGCCTTAGTCGCCGCATTCTCATCTTCTACGATGATGTGCTGACTGCTTGCGCCAAGCGCAATCTCTAGGGCAGTTTGATAATGAACATCAAAAGTCAAATGCTCACTGACTGCACCAATGATCCCACCAAGACGGTCTTTTTCTTGGAGAACACTCTTAACACCTGCGTAAAAGTTACTATGATTTCTAAGGATATTCTCTAAACTCTGGGCTCTAGCCTGCTTGTTTTTGAGACTATCCAGACGGTCAAAGAGTTGGCTCTGCTGAGCTTGGTAAGAAACTTTTTGCTCCTCTTGCTCCTTGGCAATAGCCTGATAGTCAGCCAATAATTTTTGAACTTGCTCCTTGGCAGTTTCAAGATCCGCCTTTTGCTGACTAGCCTTCTCTTTAGCTGTAGCCAACTGTTCTTTCAGCTTTTCTAATTGATCTGCTTGTTTTTGAGAAAGCTGACGACTATTTTCTAACTCATTTTCGATACGGGTCAACTGGTTTGAGACATCCGCTTCTTCTTGTAAAAGGGCTACAAAGCGTTCACGTAGAAGCTCAATCATCTGATCAGGATCATCTGAAAAAGCCAGCAATTCAGCTTCTAAACGATTGAGTTTTTGATTATTTTGGACTAGATTCTCTTCTAAGAGAGCTAAAGAGCTTTCTTTATCAGATTTTTCTTGGTTGAGTAAATTTCTCTTATCCTCCAAAGAAGCCAAACGAGCTTGTGCTTCCTGTTGATTTAGGGCTACTTGCTCAGATTCCAGTTTCGATAGGGCTAATTTTCTCTCTAAATCACTAATCAGACTGGTCAAATCCATCAAACTGCCTTGGTCTTTGGCCATTTCAGCCTGTAAATCTTGGCGTTGCTTTTTAAGAGTATGATTTTCTTCCTCTAATTTTTCCCGCTTTTGGTAATAACTCGTCAATAGTTCCTGAACCTGAGCCAACTCTTCTTCTGTCAACTCTAATTCAGCCTTATTTTCCTTGATTTGAGCAACTAAAACATCCAAGTAAATAGCCTTACGTTGACCTTCCAAATCCAGAAACTTACGAGCATTTTCAGCTTGCTTCTCAAGAGGCTTAATTTGATTATCCAACTCGTAGATAATGTCTTCAAGACGATCCAGATTATCCTGAGTTTGTTGTAGTTTACTCTCAGTTTCTTTTCTGCGAGTCTTGTATTTCAAAACTCCTGCAGCTTCTTCAAAAATGGCACGGCGTTCTTCAGGCTTGGAGTTAAAAATCTCCTCAACCTTGCCTTGTGAAATGATAGAAAAAGAATCTCGTCCCAAACCTGTATCCAAGAAAAGATCATGAATATCACGCAGACGTACTTTCTTACCGTCAATCTTGTATTCGCTATCTCCACTACGATAGATATGGCGTTCTACCCTGATTTCTTGGCCTGCATCCTTGATAAATCCGTCATTATTATCCAAAGTCACAACTACAGAAGCATAATTGAGCGGTTTGCGACTTTCTGTTCCAGCAAAGATGACATCTGGCATCTTGCCACCACGGAGACTCTTGACACTAGACTCCCCCAAGGCCCAACGCAGACTTTCTGTAATATTCGACTTTCCTGATCCATTTGGACCCACAACTGCCGTAACCCCTTGGTCAAAGACGACTTTAGTCTTGTCAGCAAAAGACTTGAATCCCTGAATTTCGATTTCCTTTAAATACATGAATCCAGCCCTTTCTCAACGGCATTTTTAGCAGCTTCCTGCTCTGCCAATTTTTTCGAACGACCTTGACCTTGACCAATGCTCTTGCCTTCAACCAGAACTTCTACATCAAAGACCTTATCGTGAGCAGGACCCGTTTCAGAAATCACCTGATAACGAATAGCCACATCTCCATTGACCTGAAGTAACTCTTGGAGATGGGTTTTGTAGTCTGTAATCATCTCAAACTCGCCTGCTTCAACCTTAGGAATCATGACTTGGTAGATAAATTCCTTGACCTTGGCCACATCCTTGTCCAAAAGGAGGGCACCAAGAAAGGCTTCAAAGGCATCACCAAGAATGGTATCACGATTGCGTCCACCAGATTTTTCTTCCCCTTTACCAAGTTTGATAAACTGATCAAACTGGCAATCACGCGCAAAACCAGCCAAACTCTCCTCACGGACAATCATGGCACGGAGTTTAGACAAGTCACCCTCAGGTTTTTTAGGATATTTTTTATACAGATATTCTGAAATCAATAACTGTAGAACAGCGTCTCCTAAAAATTCCAAGCGTTCATTGTGTGAAATTTTTAAGAGGCGGTGCTCATTGGCATAACTCGTATGAGTAAAGGCAGTTTCCAGTAAATTTTTGTCTGCAAATTCGATTGCAAAATGGTTTTTAAGTACAGTTTGTAATTCTTTCATACCAACCTCTTTCTAACTGATAACAGTCCTTTTTATTATATCAAAAAAAGCCCCCTGAGTCACTTTAAAATGGGACTGGAAAGCATTTGGGCATTCTTTAAAAAGAGATTTTCAGTTTTAAGGGCCAATTTAGGGCTGTGTAAAGAAAAAAGCCCTATTAAAGGCTTTTTTAGGATGTTTACATCCACCCTGAGGGAATCGAACCCCCATCTCAAGAACCGGAATCTTACGTGATATCCATTACACTAAGGGTGGAAACTTGTTTTATTATAACAGAAATTTGCTCTAATAACAAGTTTTTTTCTGGCCATATAGCCCGTCTTAGTGGGAAGCATCCCCATTCCAGATGGAGTTTTTCACGATAACATAATCAACGTGTTTAAGGTCAGCAACCTGACGTCCACCTGCATAGGAAATAGCACTTTGAAGGTCTTGTTCCATCTCAGTTAAAGTGTCTTGCAGATGACCTTTAGCAGGAAGCAAGATACGTTTGCCTTCCACATTTTTGTAAGCACCCTTTTGATATTGTGAGGCTGAACCGTAATATTCTTTGAACTGTTCACCATCGACTTCAATCGTTTTCCCTGGACTTTCAATATGTCCTGCAAAGAGGGAACCAATCATGACCATGCTGGCACCGAAACGAATAGACTTGGCAATATCACCATGAGTACGAATTCCTCCATCAGCGATAATCGGTTTACGCGCAGCCTTGGCACACCAGCGTAGAGCAGCCAACTGCCAACCACCTGTACCAAAACCAGTCTTAACCTTGGTGATACAAACCTTACCAGGACCGATTCCGACCTTAGTAGCATCCGCACCAGCATTTTCCAATTCACGCACCGCTTCTGGTGTTCCTACATTTCCAGCAATGACAAAGGTATCTGGCAATTCTTTCTTGATGTGTTGAATCATAGAAATCACGCTATCTGCATGACCATGGGCAATGTCAATCGTGATGTACTCAGGAGCATCAGCCTTGAGCTCGCTAACGAAATCATACTCGTAGTCCTTAACACCAACAGATATAGAAGCAATGAGCCCTTGCTCGTGCATGCGTTTAATAAAAGGAATGCGTCCTGCCTCATCAAAACGGTGCATAATGTAGAAGTAACCACCTTTAGCCAGTTGCTCTGCTACATTTTCATCCAAAATTGTCTGCATATTAGCTGGCACAACAGGTAGTTTAAAGGTGTGATTTCCTAGAGTGACACTTGTATCTGCTTCTGCACGGCTTTTAATGACACATTTATTTGGAATCAATTGAATATCTTCGTAATCAAAAATTGGAAATTCATTTAACATATCGATGTCTCGTTTCTTTTATAATGACCTACCTATGCTTGCGCATCACTACGTCTTTTCCGACGTTTCCTTAATTAATTATAAACAAAAGTACAGTTTTTGTCAAATAATTTTATAAATTAAAAAATATAGTTCGGATTTTCTTGTATAAATAATAAAAGAAAGAGGAGAGATTATTTTCTCCCCACTTCTTTAGTAATATTACTTTTAAAAATTTCTTCGGAGTTTTCCAGCATTTCACAAAATTCACTATAGGATGAAGACTTCTGAGGAATTTGGATAGACCATTTCTTCAACAAAGCTCCATAACCTGCTAGCTTTCCTATCTCATTATCAACAACCTTGTCCTCGCTCGGAAAAACAAGACCAGCCTTCTCAGCTTTCAAAATATAAGAATAGGAAATCAGCTGGAATAAGTCCTCACGGTTGATTCCTTTTTCAGTCAATTCCAGTTTTTTATACTTAGCATCTAATACTATTTTAAGCTCTTCTTGATAAAAATCTGGAAATACTTTTCTTTCTCGACTAGAAAATACCGAAATACCACCTAGCTTTTCTTTATTCCGTGGATGGATGAAATCTTTTGGCAATAAGGTATGGACATACTCTTCCCAAAGCCAGGCAACATCAAAAAGAATACCATGAATTTTTTGATCTTGATACCCTAAACCGTGCTTTTCTTGGTTTAGAATCATCAGACAAAGTTCTTGTAACTTTCTGTACTCGTGAAAGTATGCATGACGTATAGGTTTAGATTGATTTCCCCGAATAATCTTAACACGATCAGCTAGTTTATAAGAAGGAGTTACCCGCACGATTTCTGCTACATTTTCACGACTAGTCAAGAGATTATCAAGAACCCCTTGACCAATGCTTTTCTGATTCTTAATGTATTCAATAGTGTGACGGATTAGCTGCATGAGAGGATTATCATAGGTGAACTCTCTCATTGTGTAGGCAATATTTCCCGTGAAAGGAAGGTTTTTCTTGAGATGGTTTCTTACATCAATCACTCCCTTAACATGACTGTCATTATAAGAAAATCGATGGTATTCCTTATAAAGACCTTTTCTAATAGCAGCTTGTAGATACTTAGGGAAGAGATACATCAAAAGTTGATAAAGCCTCTCTTCACGAGACAAAGCAACATCTAAACTAGTGAGATTGATATGAAGAACCTTGTGTAAGAGATAATGCAAAAAATGGTCATTACTCTCATCAGAAAAGCGAGAGGAAATCGTTAATCTTTCCTGACCACACCCCAGAAAACCAATCACATTTCCAGTCTTGATTTTCTGATTAACTGTTTCAAAGATTTTTTGGTCCTTCTCTAAGTCAGGAGAATTCTTCAAATCATTTGGAAAAATAAAGATATTGTCCTCTTTAGAAAGGTTATCCAGTGTTCTATCAAGAAGTGCTTGACTTAGTTTGGGATATTCTTTGACAAAGCCTTCCTTAGCAATTCTATGCTGATTATCAGTTATCCGCATCATTATCACCAGTATCTTGCGGTTCTGTTCGCTCGTTATTTGTCAGATCAAATGCTTTTTTCAATGTTTCCAGAGTTTCATCCTCTTCATAAGAACCCCGTAAGTAATCTTCCAAAAGCGGTTTGAGGTAATCAGACCAGAGTAATTCATAATCAAATTTTACTTCTTTTAACCTCAGGAAATAACTTGGCCCGATATGATAATAACTGTTTAATTCCTGAACATTTTCAATTGCAGCATTCAAGTTTCTTAGTCGAGTCTTAGCTTCTTCAGCACGCTCACCTAGTTCTTTATCTAGAATATAAAGTTGACTTTCAGCCGTAACTTCAACAAATCTGAAACGACGACGCATAGCAAAATCAAAGGTATCTACTGAACGGTCTATGTCGTTCATAGTCCCGATGATATAGACATTTTCAGGAATATAAAACTTATCATCAGTTTCGTGTAGATTAGCATATTGGGTAGAAACACTTCCCTTTTCGCCACGATAGTCAGAATCAATTGAGAAAAAAAGTTCTCCAAAAATCTTAGAAATCTCACCACGGTTGATTTCATCGATGATGAAGACGAATTTCTTGTCTGTGTCAATTTCTGTTGGGGAAACATAGTCTTTCAAACCAAATCTCTTTCTCAATGTTTCTAGGACAGTTTTTCCACCACTTTTGTAGTATTCTTGCTTATTATAATTTTTATCTTTATACAACTCGTAAACATATTTGCGAGGTAGTGACCATCCTGGAACACCACTATCATAATTTACTGACAAATTTTGTCTACTATTAACAGATAAGTAAGATGTTTTTGTTATATATTCTTTTTCTTCGGCAACATTTATATATTCTAAGTAAGAATCCCAGGCCTCATCAAAATTATCTTGTCCTCCAATCAATTGGGCTTCTTTTGCTTTCTGACAAAAATCTTTAAAAATACCATCTTGTAATTTAAATTCAATAGCTCCATCCCCATTTGATACCGGTCTCAACCCCTCTACAAAATCCGTATAATCATAGGAAGGGTGAAATTGTACAAAGTCGATTTGATCTTCATTACCACCAGTTAGCTCTGCCGCAATTTCTTTAGCAAGATAAGTTTTTCCCGTGCCAGGAGCACCACGGAGGATGAGGTTTTTGGATTGTAATAGAGATTGAGTTAATTGATGACGAAAATTGTTTGATGAATCCATTGTACTATTTTCTTCCTTATTTTCTATAAAGAGCTTAGAATACTCAAAAAGCATAGTTCCTAATTTCGATGGCTCCAACTCAGGATAAGTTTTGGACAACAGTTCAATTATTTTATGATTTTGCAGATAAGGTCCACCTTGAGTTGTTTGAGAAACAAAATGGCTCCAAAATTCTTTTTGACTATTAATATTTACACCAAAGAAAGGATATCCCTCAGAATAGATACAAAGTAATTTTGTCACCATAGCAGAACGACCAACAAATTCATTTGTTGATCTTTTCATATCAAAAATAGGATTTTCAAAATTAAAACGAATACCTTCTTTGATAATTTCATACAAATCTGATTTTAATTTTGAAAATCGCTGATCCAACTCTGAAATCTCATTATTAGCTTGATCTTTATATTTGTTTGTTTTTTTATTCCAATAAATACCAAATTTTGAAGCTGAGCCACCAGAAATTCCAAGAAATAAATTTTTGTATTTTCCCTTCTCAAGAGCGTAGCACAAAGACTTATTTTGCTGTCCCTTTCCTATTACATATTCATCGATTGACATTGTTAAAATCCTATCCAAAGGCCATTCCTGGAGAAATTCTTCTTTTAATTTATCATTAAACTTCTCACCAGTAGCTGCCTTATTTAATAACTCTTCTTTATTTAGATTATACCAATCATAAAAATTTTCCAAACTAACTTTTCTTTTCAGCATCAATCTTACCCCTTTTATAATAATGTTCGAATAAAAAACTATATATTTCACATATAGAATATCACATCTATATAAAAAAGAAAAGAATTTCTAAAGAAAAAGCCTAATGTAGAGTAGGGTATTCCCTCTTAACACTAGACTTCTTTTCTATTTTTAATAATACTCGCCCTGACGGTAGTCCCATGAGTTAAAGGTGTCTGACAGGTGCATCATAATCTTATCAATGTCAAGCCCTTTGCGGATCACAACTGGAGCTGGTGAAGTTGAACGTGCTCCTCCTTGTTCTGGAATAAGTTTACCATCTTTATCAACCATAGAAACCATCACACCTTGCTCGTAGCGAGTTTCAATCGTTTTGTCAGGTTGGATGGATGCCACGTAGTCGTCTGCTTCGATGACAAGGTCCACTGCTCCTTCGATGCGTTCTCCGATACCTTCTACCTTACCACGGTTTCCTTTACCAGATGGGTTAGCTGATGAGGCATAGACCATCTTGCCTTCTTCCCAAAGTTTGGCAGCTAATTGTTCACCAGCTTTCCCAAATTTGATAACGAAACAGCTAGTACCACGCACGTCCGTCATCAATTCTTCACGGCCATCCCCATACGCTTTGAGTTTTTCAAAGGCTTCTGGTTTCCAAGGAAGGATACAACCAAGAAGAATATCTTCATCCCAATGTTTTTGGTAGAAGGCTTCAATTTCTGGGTTGAGTTGTGCTAAGGCGCGAAGCTCATCCATGCTACCACAGAGAACAACACCTGGTTTGTTACGGTTACGTTCTTTGGCTTCAAACTTACGTTCAAGACCAGCCTTATCGCTAGTCATGATGATGTAACCAACTTTAGTAGGGCAAACAATACATCCGCCCTCACCTTTTAAAATGTCATAGCCTTCTTGTGAAAGTGTTCCGTTCCATTGAATGTGTTTTGTCATAGTTCTATTTCCTTTTCTATTTTTCTTCTAATCCTGCCAGTAAGCTGGTCGTTGTTTTTCATAAGCAGCAATCAAATCTTCATACTGCAAGGTAATACCGATATCATCCAAACCATTTAAAAGCTTGTGTTTCCATTCGCTATCGATTTCGAAAGTGAATTCTCCAACTGGTGAGATGATTTTTTGTTGTTCCAAGTCCACAGTTACCTGATCAGTCGGTTGTAGCTGGGCCAGTCTCTCTCGAACCTCTCTGGGCTGTACAATAGGCAACATACCATTATTAAGTTCATTATTGTAATGAATGTCACCGAAAGAGCCTGCAATCACGACCTTAAAACCATAGTCGGCTAGAGCCCAAGCTGCGTGTTCCCTCGAAGAACCCGCCCCAAAGTTATCACCTGAAATGAGAATACTGGCATTGCGATATTCAGGTCGATTAAAGACAAAGTCTGGATCCTCAGTATACTTATCGTCCAGATAACGCCAAGCATACATGAGGTACTTACCAAAGCCTTTCTTATCAATTAACTTGAGAAACTGCTTGGGTAGGATTTGGTCAGTATCAATGTTATCATTCATGAGAGGAACAGTCGTTCCCGTATAAACTGTAAATTTCTCCATATCCTCTCCTTACTGGGCCTCTGGCATTTGTCGAACATCTACAAAGCGCCCTGCGATAGCTGCTGCTGCTGCCATAGCTGGACTACAAAGATGGGTCTTAGCACCAAATCCCTGTCTATCTTCAAAGTTGCGGTTACTGGTTGAAGCACAGTGGACCCCATCAGGGACCTTGTCAGGATTCATCCCTAGGCACATAGAACAACCTGGGTCTCTCCATTCAAAGCCAGCATCTAAGAAGACCTTGTCCAAGCCCAACTTTTCAGCAGCTCGTTTGACAGGACGAGAGCCTGGAACCACGATAGCCGTTAAGTTTGAAGCAATTTTCTTCCCTTTAACAAATCGAGCAGCCAGTTGCAAGTCACTGAGACGAGCATTGGTACATGAACCGATAAAGATATAGCCTAGTTCAATATCAGCCGGCTTTTGACCTGGCTCTAAGTCCATGTAGTTGTAAGCTCGCTCATCATTCATATCTTTAATTTCTGGGAAACTACTGTCAAAGTCAACCCCCATAGCAGGATTGGTTCCCCAAGTTACCATAGGAGCCAAGTCAGAGACATCCATCTGGATAACCTTATCGTAAATGGAATCATCATCACTGACAAGGGTTTTCCAATCCGCTACAGCCTCTTCAAAGTCCTCTGGAACACATTCCCGTCCCTTGAGATAATCATAGGTGGTTTGGTCCGGATTCATGATTCCCATCTTAGAACCAAACTCGATGGACATATTGCAGATGGTCATTCGCTCTTCCATGCTCAGTGCATCAATAGCTTGTCCACGATATTCCACCACGTAACCAACACCACAAGCAACACCGTACTTGGCAATCAAGGCTAAAATGAAATCCTTGGAATAAACTCCTTTTTGAGGAACTCCAGTGAATTCTACCAACATTTTCTTGGGTTTGACTTGCCAGAGGGTTTGGGTAGCAAAAACATGCTCAACTTCACTGGTCCCAATTCCAAAGGCGATTGCTCCGAAAGCTCCGTGGGTTGCCGTATGGCTGTCCCCACAAACAATGAATTTTCCTGGTTGAGTCCGTCCTATTTCTGGACCAACCATATGAACGATTCCTTGTTTTTCAGAACCGTGGGCCGCATGTTCAATCCCAAATTCCTCAATATTTTCAGCCAGCTTATCAATTTGAGCCTTGGAAATGACATCTCGAATATCGTAGATATTAACCGTTGGGACATTGTGGTCAAAAGTACCAAATGTCAAGTCTGGTCGTCTCAATCTGCGACCTGCATCTCGTAATCCTTGAAAAGCCTGAGGACTGGTCACCTCGTGGATATAGTGCTGATCCACATACATGAGTTGGGGTTGCCCCTCTTCTCCTGTGATGACATGGCGGTCCCATAATTTATCAAAAATCGATTTTCCTGCCATCCATTACCTCCAAATATAATATAAGGCTACTAGTGTGGTCACCATCCCAAGAAACCAAACTGTTTTAAAGTACCATTTTCTAGTCTTGTGGTGAAAAGTAATTCCTGCTAACCAAGCTCCAAAACCACCACAAGCAACGGCTAAAATGAGTAAGATTTTCTCTGGGATGCGCCAAGCTCTTCTCCTTGCCTTGGATTTGTCAATGCCATAAATAATGAAAATCATGACATTCCAAATCAAAAGGACTAGAGTAATTTTTTCGTCTAACTTCATAACCTTGCAATAATCTCTTCCGTCATTTCCTTGGTCGAAGCCTGACCTCCTATATCTCTCGTTAAAATGCCAGCTGCCAAACTTGCTTCAACAGCATGCTCGATACGCTCCGCATCCTCAAAACGTCCAAAACTATCTCTCAGCATCATGGCCACTGATAAAATCATGGAGATAGGATTGGCAATTCCTTGACCAGCAATATCAGGTGCTGAACCGTGAATAGGTTCATAGAGACTTGGTCCATTTTCAGAATGACTGGCTGATGGCATAACCCCAAGTGTGCCAGATAGAACGCTTGATTCATCAGAGAGAATATCTCCGAAAAGATTTTCTGTCACGATGACATCAAACTTAGCAGGATTGGTAATCATGAGCATAGCAGCTGAGTCCACCAGTTGGTGTTCCAAGGTCACATCTGGGAAATCCTGTGAGACCTTCTCAGCTACTTTCCGCCAGAGTTTTGATGTTGCCAACACATTTTGCTTATCTATACTGGTAAGGATTTTTCTCCGACTTCTTGCGATTTCAAATGCCTTACGAATAATTCGCTCCACTTCCTCATAGCTGTAGTCATTGATATCACGCGCTTTTCGCTCTTCAAGAATATGATCTCCAAAGTAAATACCACCTGTCAACTCACGCACCACAACAAAGTCAACACCAGCAATTCGTTCTGGTTTGAGAGGTGACAAATGCTTAAGACTCTCAAATATTTTAACCGGGCGAATATTAGCATAGAGATTGAGTTCCTTACGAAGAGCCAGCAGGCCTTGTTCAGGCCGAACCGCTGTACTATCATACCGGGGACTACCAATAGCTGCTAGGAGAATGGCATCTGCTTCTCTACTTGCCTTGAGGGTTTCATCAGGTAAGGGATGCCCTGCAGCATCTATACCTGCACCGCCAAAAGGTCGCCTTTCAACCTCATAATCAAAACCTGTTTTTTCAGCTAGAGCTTCCAGAACCTCTAAACCAGCCTCCATGATTTCTGGGCCAATTCCGTCCCCTGCTAGAGCTACTATTTTTTTTGTCATAGCATTCTCCTTTACACACTAGGCATATCGCGATAGGAAACGCTACGTCCCATCTCACCAGCATTCTCTTTTTGAACAAAGGTATTGGCATTGATGTAGGCAATAGCCGAAGCCTTCAACACATCGAAATCAAGACCTGCTGCATTAAAGATGGTCTCTGTATCTCTGTTTTCAACAGTGACCAAGACCCGAGCCTGGGCATCGATCCCATCTGTTACCGCATCGATAGTATAGGACACCAAGCGAACGGATTGATTGAAGAACTTGTCGATAGCGTTGAAGATAGCCTCAACGGAACCTTGGCCTGTCGCATTAAATTCGACTTTTTCACCATCCATATTGGCTAGGCTAACGATTGCTTCAATGTCATTATCTGCATGAGTTTGAAGTTGTAAATCATCAAAGTGGAAGCCTTCTGGATTCTCAACCATGGTTCCAGCTACCAAAGCTCGAATATCTGCATCTGTGATTTCTTGCTTCTTGTCCGCTAACGCCTTGAACTTAGCAAAGAGTGGCTTGATATCCTCTTCTGTAAAATCTAGCGCCAATTCTCTTAGTTTCTCGACAAAGGCATGGCGACCTGACAATTTTCCAAGTGGAAGGCTATTACTCTTGACACCGACCAATTCAGGAGTGATGATTTCATAGGTAAGAGGATTTTTAAGAACTCCGTCTTGGTGAATACCAGATTCGTGAGAAAAGGCATTGCCACCGACCACAGCCTTGTTTTTAGGAACTGGAATTCCTGAAAAGCGAGAAACCATTTCTGACGTATTGATGGTTTCATTTAAAACAATACTAGTTTCTGCTTGATAGTAATCTTGGCGAATATTGAGAGCCACTGCTATTTCTTCCAAAGCAGCATTTCCAGCTCGCTCACCAATACCGTTGATAGTTCCTTCGACACGTCCTGCCCCATTCTTGACAGCAGCAAGGCTATTAGCCACTGCCATTCCAAGGTCATCGTGGCAGTGAGGCGAATAGATGATCTGACGATCCGTCTTGACATTCTCAATCAAGTATTTGAAGATAGCTCCATATTCCTCTGGTGTGGTAAATCCTACCGTATCAGGAATATTGATATAAGACGCACCTGCATCAACCGCTGTTTGAACAACTTGTAGAAGGAAATCCAACTCTGTTCTGGTCGCATCTTCAGGAGAGAATTCGACCACTTCAAACTTGGAACGTGCATAAGAGACATGCTCACTGATTGCTTCCAAAATCTCTTCCTTGCTCTTATTGAGCTTATACTTTCGGTGAATCGGACTGGTTGCAATAAAGACGTGCACTTGTGGATACTTGGCGTCCTTGAGGGCCTCGTAACAAGCATCAATATCAGACTTGACAGAGCGTGCTAAACCAGTCACCGCTGTTTTCTTCAAGGCCTTAGCAATCTCCTGAACTGCCGTAAATGAGTCTGGACTAGCCGCTGGAAAACCAGCTTCGATGGCTGAAATGCCCCATTTCTCCAGCTGTCTTGCAATGGCAATTTTTTCCTTGATTGAAAAGTTAACACCCGGTGTCTGTTCTCCATCCCGAAGGCTGGTATCTAGAAATTCAACTGTTCTCATAAGATTTCCCCTTTTCCAAATGTGGTTTTAAAAAAACATCTCGCTCAGAAACCCAAGCGAGATGTTGATTCACTCCCGCTTGGTAAGCCAAACAGGACTAATGCTTTTTGCACTAGCCCGAGTACCTCAACAACAAAGCGAATTGATTAAACTTAGCTGCTTTCATGTTTGACTTTCTCCTTCGTTTGATATCTTGTTTAGTATTTTAGCATAGGCAAAAGTACTTGTCAAGAAAAAATCCAATATTTTCTGAAAATTTCTTCAGTAGAGAATATTTTGCTAATTGAAAGTTCTTGAAAAATCTTGAAATACTTTATTTTTTAGAGGTTAAGTTCCAACTTATTTCTATCAGTTTCAGTACTTCTTCATCTGATAAAGTATCATCAAGCACCACACTAATCCAGTAGCGTTTGTTCATATGAAAGGCTGGATAAATACCTTTACTTGAAAGCAAATCAGCTACTTGATCATGTTTGAGGTTGACTGCTTCCACTTGTCCTTCTCTGCCCTTTTCCAGCTTCCCCCAAGAAATTTTCATCCAGACGGCATACCACTTTTGATTGCCTTCATGTCTTAACACTGCCGTATCAGGCGATTTCTCCCACAAATACTCCAACTGATTACCATACTTTTCTTGAACTTGAGTCACGATTCTTTTAGTCTGAGGACAGATAAAATCCTGTACCTCAAAACAAGCCTTCCGAATCTGATAAAGAATCTCCAAACAAGCCTCACGAACACTTCCGACAAAACTTCCTGTCATGCTTTCCATATGGACTTGAGGATAGAGATCACCTGTTTCCTGATCAAAGACTTGAAAGCTCAAGTTTCCATCAACTACGGACACAGTCATGACAAAGTCACCTTGCAAAATCTGGCAACTATAGGTCCAGACTCCACCATTTTCTACAAAACCATAATCATAAGCCTTTTCTTGATTCAACTGATAGGATTTAAAAATTTCAAACATAAGTGAAAACTGCTACCCAAAGCTAGCAGTTCCTTTCTATTTTTTAAAAGACAACCTTGGTTCCATGCAATTGTATCACACCTAGCTGGTCGATAAAGGTTTGACGGTTGTCCAAGTCAATCCCCCCACCTGGTAGAATTTCAATTTTACCTTTAGCATGTTCCAAAATTCTGTGATAGTGAGCAAAACGTTTCTCTAGTGAATCTCCAGACACACCAGCACGAGTTAGGATACGAGTAACTCCAGCTTGACTAAGCCAGTCAATAGCTTCCAGTTGATCATCGTCACTCAATTCATCAAAGGCCATGTGAAAGACAATTTCCATCCCTTTTGATGCCGCAATTAACTTTTCAAGATTAGGCTTATCCAACTTCTTCTCACCAGTTAAAGCCCCAAATACAACTCCTTGACTTCCAGCCTGAGCAGCCAACCGAATGTCTTCTAGCATAATTGCAATTTCTAGGTCATTATAGACAAAGTCGCCACCACGTGGACGAATCATGGTCATGATGGTCGTATCGTAGTTAGCTGCCAATTCTACCGCTGCCTTGGTCACGCCATAGCTGGGTGTTGTTCCTCCCACTGCCAGATTATCACAGAGTTCGATTCGACGAGATCCAGCCTGCATCGCTTTTTCAAGCAAGGTCACATTTTCAGCACAAAATTCGTAAATCATTTGATTCTCCTTGAAGATTACTTTAAATTCATTATATCATATTATTGTGAATATGCTTTCATTTATATCAAGGAAAATAGCTACTATTTTTTATTCTTTGTCTGGAATGACCTTGAAGAGATAATAGGTGATAAAAATGGTCAAGGCTCCTAGACCAATTTTGACAGGTAAGAGAGGGGCAAAATAAATTGAAATTCCCATCAAAATGTAGATAGATACGATGATTTTTTTCTTACGTTCACGCGCAATTGACTTAGTCTCACGAAAATCAGCTACATATGCTTGATAGAGCTTGGTATGATAAAGCCAATCTTCGAAACGCTTGGAACTTCTAGAGAAACAAGCAATAGACAACAAAAGAAAGGGAGTTGTAGGCAACAAGGGCAAGACAACCCCAATAATAGCCAAGGCTAGTGATAAAAAACCAATGATCAAATAGATAAAACGCATAACTTCTCCTAGTTAAAATAATCTTCTTCTAGTTTCGCATATAATGATGAATTTTGTCAAGTTCTAACCAAAAAGAGCCTGAAATCCACTTTCAGGACTCTCCTCTTATTTAATCTTTTCTTCTTCGTAATCACCATTACTGCAAACAACCTGCTTGCCACCACCACGGACTTTTTTCTCCATGAGGAAGTTTCCACATTTTGGACAGTCACGACCAACAGGTTTGTCCCAAGAGGTAAATTCACATTCTGGGTAGCGATTGCAACCATAGAAAAGGCGATTACGTTTGGTTTTACGTTCAATGATTTGTCCCTGATGACAGCTTGGACACTCAACACCAATCTCTTTCACGATTGCTTGGGTATGACGGCAATCTGGGAAATTGCTACAAGCGTAGAACTTCCCAAAACGACCAAGTTTAATAACCATTGGACTGCCACACACTTCACAGTCAAATCCAGCTGGTTCATCCTTGATTTGGATTTTCTCCATTTCTTCTTCAGCCTTGGCCACTTCTTTAGAAAATGGTTTGTAAAAGGCATCAATGACACGTTGCCACTGCTCTTTTCCAACTTCGACGTCATCCAGCTTGCCTTCCATTTCAGCTGTAAAGGTCACATTTACGATATCTGGGAAATATTCAACGATGAGCTTGTTAACAATTTCTCCCAACTCTGTCGGTTCAAAACGTTTGGCTACAAGGCGAACATAATAACGTTTCTGAATGGTTTCAATGGTTGGCGCGTAGGTTGACGGACGTCCAACTCCATTTTCCTCCAAGGTCTTGATAAGGGTCGCTTCAGAATAACGGGCAGGCGGTTGAGTAAAATGTTGCTCTGGTTTGCTATTCACCTGCTTAACCACATCTCCAACAGCCATATCTGGTAACATCTTATTCTTGTCAGAGTCATTGTAAATGGCAAGATAACCATCAAACTTAACCTGACTACCATTAGCAGCAAATTGAACTCCATTTTGAGACAATTTAACAGCCATGGTATCAAAGACAGCAGCTGTCATCTGACTCGCTACAAAACGATTCCAAATAAGAGTATAAAGCTTGAGCTGATCCTTATCCAGATACTTAGCAATACTTTCAGGTGTATTAAAGACACTAGACGGACGAATAGCCTCGTGGGCATCCTGAGCACCTGATGCATTTTTGACCTTGCTACCATGCTTAGAATACTTACTACCAAAACGGTCCGTAATGAAACTTGCTGCTTCATTTTGCGCTACAGGACTGATACGAGTCGAATCGGTACGCATATAAGTAATCAAACCTTGAACACCAGAACCGATATTAATCCCTTCATAGAGCTGTTGGGCAACCATCATGGTTTTTCGAGTACGGAAATTAATTTTATTGGCAGCATCCATCTGCATAGATGAAGTGGTATAGGGTAATGGAGCATTGCGTTTGCGCTCTTTCTTATCTACCTGATCCACTGAAAAATCTTTGCTAGTCAGACGAGATAAGACTTCCTTAACCTCATCATTACTAGTCAGTTTCAGCTTTTTACCATCTACTCCATAGAAGGAAGCCTGAAATTGCTTGGTTCCCTTTTTAAAGACAGCATCAATTGTCCAATATTCTTCTGGCTGGAAGTCATTGATTTCATTTTCACGATCAATGATTAACTTAAGCGCAATAGACTGAACGCGACCTGCTGACAAGCCCTTCTTTACCTTTTTCCACAAAATAGGCGAAATCGAATATCCTACCAAGCGGTCTAGGACACGACGAGCCTGTTGGGCATCAACCAAGTCCATATCAATCTTGCGTGGCTCCTTAAAAGCATTTTTGACTGCATCCTTGGTGATTTCATTGAAGACCACACGGTTAGCATCATTTTCATCCAAGTTGAGAATGTGAGCCAAATGCCAAGAAATCGCTTCTCCTTCACGGTCCGGGTCACTCGCCAGAAAGACTTTATTAGCTTTTTTGGCTTCTTTTTTCAAGTCATTGATAAGAGGACCTTTTCCTCGGATATTGATATATTGCGGTTCATAATTATTTTCAATATCGACGGACATACTAGATTTCTTCAAATCACGGATATGCCCAACACTGGCTAAAACCTTATAGTTTCTGCCTAGATATTTTTCAATCGTCTTAGCCTTAGCAGGCGACTCCACGATTACTAGATTTTTTTTAACTGTTGATTTTTTCTTTTTTGTTGCCGTAGCCACAGTATCACACCTTTTCAAAGTAATAAACTTTATAAAGTGTAAACCATTTTGCCATAACTGTCAAGACTTAGCTACTATATATAGAAGAAAAGTTTGTCTAGTAAGCGGACTTTCTTCTTATACTCAATGAAAATCAAAGAGCAAACTAGGAAACTAACCGCAGGTTGCTCAAAGCACTGCTTTGAGGTTGCAGATGAGACTGACGAAGTCAGTAACCATACCTACGGCAAGGTGAAGCTGACGTGATTTGAAGAGATTTTCGAAGAGTATTAAAATTCAAATTCTGCAAGAACATCCTGCCCACTGGTGACCAATTTTGCCCCTTCCTGAATCAAATGATGGCAACCGCCTGATAGTCCATCTAAAATGCTACCAGGAATAGCAAAGACATCGCGTCCTTCTTCCATTGCTCTCTCACAGGTAATGAGACTGCCTGAGCGCATCTTGGCCTCTGCTACAATCACGCCACGACAAAGTCCAGCAATGATGCGATTACGGGCAGGAAAATGAAATTTTAGAGGTTGTTCGCCAGGTCCATATTCACTGAGAATCAGATGGTCATTGCCGATGTAGTCTTGCAAGCGTTTATTGGCTTTAGGATAAAACACATCCAATCCTGTTCCAATCACTGCAATGGTTTTTCCGCCATTCTGAAGAGCTGCCATATGAGCTGCTGTATCGATACCCTTGGCTAATCCACTGACGATAACCAGTTCATTTTCCAAGCCCTGAATGACTTTTTCAACTGACTTAGCTCCCTGTTTGCTACAAGAACGACTTCCCACGACCGCTACCTTAGGAAATTTCAAGAGGTCAAGATTTCCCTTGTAAAATAAAAGTACAGGCGCATCGTATATTTCACTCAAATCCCAAGGGTAACAGTCATCTAAAATAGAGAAAGATGGAAATTTTTGAAACTCTTTCTCCAAATGCGAATCATCTATCTGAAAATAACGTTCCATAAAAACTGCTGGATTTCGGCAACCTGATATTTCTGCGATATCACCCAACAAAAGTTCTTGATCGACATTTTCACCGTATTCTAGGACTTTCAAAATCTGTTGATTGGTTAAACCTGATTTTTTTAACTTATAGATTTCATAGTTTGTGATTTTCATAAATATCTCCATTTCTTTTTCTACTCATCTATTTATTCGTAAAAAATCAAAAAAACATCCGACTATTTTAGCCAGATGTTGGGATCTTTAATTCTCGTTTTTAAGAATTTCTTCTAATTTATGATAATCTTGGACACTATCGATCTCATAGATGCTATTGCCTTCTAATTCTTCAACATAGACATCTAGCTCTTTGATGTTATCCTTAACCATATTGTCCCAGTAGAGATCAACAAATTCACCACTTGCATAAGCCTTATCGATAAAGCTAACAATCTTTTCTGCAGTTGGAGCATCCCAGAAGGATACACCACTAAGGATACGACCTGCCTTGCTATCAACAATAATGTCTTGAACCTTGTAGTCATCTCCATAGACCAAGAACCATTCGTTGGTACAATCTTCACGATAAACACTAAAATAAGTCGAACGTGTCAAATCATTGCGGAACATATTTTTGAAGAGATAGTTATCCGCATCAATAACATAACTGTTAGCTAATTCTTCTTTTACAAGATAGAGAGAGTAAAAGTTATTGTAGTCAGCGTATTTATCATTGAAGACGAGGCGAACACCATATTTCTCTTTTAAATAATCGAATTGTTCTTTAAGGTAACCAACGATGATGATGATGTCGTTAATTCCTTTTTCTTTGAGAAACTCAATTTGGTATTCAATCAGGGGTTTTTGATTAACCTGAACCAAGGCTTTAGGGGTATTTTCAGTCATAGGACGCAAGCGAGTTCCCAAGCCCGCTGCTAAGATGATGGCTTTCACACGAATCTCCTTTATTCTTTAATAATAATATAAACTCCAGCAATAACGACAAGTGACGTAATAATTGTCAACATATCTAGCGGTGCACCCAAGAAAACAACTGCAAACAAGACTGTCCATACTACATAGCTCACGTTAAGACCTGTAGCCTTGGCTGGTTGCAAGCGATTGATAGCGATATAATAAGCCAAGTAGGAAATCATATCAAAGGCTGCAAAGACAATCATAAGACCTAACAATTGTCCATTAGCTACTTCTGCAAATGACTGATGAGAGAAGAGCACAATCACAAGATAGGACAAGAATGAAGTTACTTGACGGATTAAGAGGGCTTCGATTTCACTCAATTCACTTTCCATGGCAAAAGAGCTAAGAACACTCTCACTTCCCCATGCAATAGCACAAACTAAAGCACAAACAATCCCAATGTAGAAAGAATTAACCTGTTCAACCTTATAAGTTTGAGCAATAATCCCTGCAATAATCAAGACAATCCCAAACACAGTATTTTTCGAAATCTTGTGCTTCAAAAAGAAGAAAGCCAATAAAACTGAAATCGCAGGATAAATAGCCGATACAGATGAAGCTAAGGAACTTCCGATATACTTAACCGCATAAAGATTGGCCTGCATACCGATAGGACCTGCTAATAAGGCTCCGATGATAACACTAACATTGCGAATATTTAAGAAAATTGAGAGACGAACTTTTCCTTCTTTCACCAAGAGAAAAGCTAGTAAGATAAAGATACTCAAGAAATCGTGAGCAGCGGCCACCACAAAGGGCGACAAATCTGTAAAAATCGAAAAGATATAAGCACTAATCGTTAGACCTAAACCCCAGAAAATACCTGAGAGTAGACCAAAAGAAACTCCATTTTTATTTTTCATCTAAACCTCCATAATATGACAAACCTTTAACAGCTCTTTGGTAACGACTCACACCATAGTCACCAAAATCTGCACCTTGCTCTTCTTTGTAGACTGTCCATAGACTCCAAATAGCATCTTGCAAAATTTTATAGATTGCAATCTTTTCACGAGAGACAGGTGTTTGCTCACTCTCATAGTGAGATAAGAAAGCTTCTTCCTCTTGGGAAGTGAATTCAGACTCTAAAAAGAGAGCAGCCAAATCCCACATTGGATCGTTCATTGATGAATATTCCCAGTCAATCAGATATAGACGTCCTTGAGGTGATTCGATAAAGTTTTCAGGTACCAAATCGATGTGACAAGATTTTCTGTCAACACCTAAGTCAGCCAGTCTTTTCTCTAAGGAGAAGACTTCTTCTCGAACTGCTTCATAGTTAGCATACGGGATTTTTTCTTCAATTAAGGATTCGTATTTTTTGATTTCTTCAAAAGGAGCAAATTCTCCCCTTAATTCCTTACCAGATGCATGAATGGTTTGTAATATTGGAGCAATTTTGTCAAATTTAGTCTTGATTGACCTTGAATCAAGCGTAATCGCAGATTCGATATACTCATTTACTTTGATACCAGCTTCAATATCAAAAAGATAATTTCTTACATCTAAGTCTAAATCCTTTAGTAGTTCAAGATTGTACTTTTCATCTTGACGATTGATCAGCTTTTCTGTCCCTTTACCAAAGAATTTAACAATGTATTGCTTATTTGTTGTTTTGACCAAATAGTTTTGATTGGTCATTCCCCCCAGTTGTTCAACACTGAGGACTTCCTCTTCTTGACTAAGTAGGGATGAAATTTTTTCTTTAATGATTTTCTCCACAATTAACCTCCAGCACTTATACTTCCCACTTAAACACTGTTTTAAAGGCTGTGTTTAAATCGGTCGCAAAGACACGGTGAATATCTTTAATTTCTCTTACAGGTTCTTCTAGATAAAGGATATTTTTAAGACGATTGGCAAATTTCTTGACTTCCATCATTTGGATTGCATTTTCAAAATCAATGCGACCAGAACGAGAGGACCCAACCAAGAGCAAGCCCTTTTCTAAGGCATCACGAGTATTGAGATTGACTTTATATTCGCTAACTCCCATCATAAGAATCGTTCCCTGAGGACGAATGTAGCGAATCAAGTCATTAATGGCTGGTCCAGTACCATCACCACCACAACACTCAAAAGCGTGGTCAAAGGCCAAATCTTCAGGAATATTGTCAGTGATATAGCATTCTTTGGCAAATGAGAAGAGTTCCAACTTTTCCCAATGACGACCAATAACAACAATCTCTGCTTCTGGCAAAGTATAGTTGATAATATTGGCAACCACAAATGCTAAACTTCCATCTCCGATAACGGCAATTCGGTCCCGCTTGCTATGAGCAAGGGTCAATAGACGATTCATAGCGTGCATACCGACACTGACAAACTCTGTAATGGCTGCAACCGTATCTTCGATAGCATCATAAGCCACCACACGGTCTTTAGGAAGAGAAACAAACTCTCTCATAAAGCCATCAAAGCCACTAGACAAGAAATGAGTCCCTGTCATGTAGTTCTCATAGAATTCTTCATTGCTCTGCATAGGAGGCTGATTAGGAATCATGACAACTTTTTGCCCAACCTCGTAGGTTCCTGTAGGGTCAGAAATAACGGTTCCACATGACTCGTGAATCATTGCCATTGGAAGCTTTTTATTCAAAATCTTCGGATCACGTTTTCCTTGGTAGTAACGCTGATCCGCATGACAGACCGCCATGTAGTTGGGATGGATAAGGATATGATTCTCTTGGTCAATAGCCTCTTTCTGGTATTTGACGTTGATAAACTTGGGCTTAGTCAGTTGACAAATTTGATTAATCATATCGCTAGTCTTTCTCAATAATACTTTTTGCAATCTTCAAATCTGTCACTGTTGAGATTTTTAAGTTTGAGTATTCGCCCTTAGCCAAGGCCACATCTTTTCCTTTGATTACAAAGATCTTACATGCATCTGTCAAGATTTCCTTCTCTTCAGCAGAGAGAGCCGTAAAGGTCCATGAAGTCCTTGCAACGGAATGTTTGAGGTGTTTGTCCTTGATAGAGGTGAGCTCGATTTGGAATATCTGTAATGAATTGACCATTAGTGCTTTCAACGATAGTATCAACCGCTTCTACCACTGTGTCCACTGCATCATGATTTTGAGCAAGTTTGATATTGTCCTGAATCATGCGAAGCGTAATGAACGGACGAACAGAATCGTGGGTAACAACGATGTCCTCTGGTGTAAGCGGACGATAAGCATCGATGGCTTCAATGATTTTCTCAATACTCGTATTACGGTCAGCACCACCTTTTGTAATAATGATACGCTCCTTATGAAGAGGTAGATATTTATCTACAAGATCTTCTGCATGGGAAACCCAGTCTCCGTGAACACCAACCACAATTTTTTCAATGCTTGGTTCTAAGACAAATTTTTCAATTGTATGAATCAAGATAGGTCGATCACCTAGCTCTAAAAATTGTTTTGGCAAGTTACTGATTCCCATACGTGTGCCAGTTCCACCAGCAAGAATTCCTGCATAAATCATCTATTTTCTCCTTTGTCTTACTAAAAAAACTTATTCTCTCTATTATACCACAATCTAGTCCTATCATGAAAGAAATACCGGCCCTCCTGTTCTAGAATAGGAGGATTAAGCAGTTCCATTATTCAAAGAAACTAGTCCATTTCTAGTAGTGACTAGGAATTCTGTAGTCATTACTAATAAATGGCTGTGAAATTTTAGAGTTCTTCAGAATAATATAGTTTTCTTAAAGAAAGCTTAAAATAAAACTTTGAAACTCCAAAGTGATTGCTTGGCTTACTGCCCTTCATTTCTTATTAGCTAACTTTATGATATAAATACGAATGGGCTCAGGACAAGTCTTTAAAATAAAAAATAACCAACTGCTACAAGAGCTCCAGGCCCTAAAAATGCTTTTAGATTTTGCCAAAAATGATTGTTATTGGGAGTTTCAATAGATTGATTGATCTCAGAAAGGGAGACCTTTTTATAAGAAGACATAGGAATATTCACTTTCTAATCAAGTCTTTACCTAGTTTATTAATGAAGCTTTTGAAAATAAAATGAAAATAGTTTGCCTATTTCCAATTTATTCTTATTATATCACATTTTGGAACGATTCTTAAGGAAAGCATGATAGCTGAAATAAGCAACACCAGTATTGCAAAAGCCAGCGTTTTCTGACGCTGGCTTTTTAACTGTGAAAATTCTTTCTCAACTAGATTGCTTCTGTAACAAAACTACGGCTTTCCAATACTTTGAGCATGGCGTTAGCTGTATCTAATGCTGTAAAGAGGGGTACCCCGTGTTCAATGGCTGAACGGCGGATTTGCTCACCATCTTCATCAGCAGTTCGTTTGGTTCCAACTGTGTTAATGATAGCTTGAACTCTTCCTTTGCGAACAAAACTTGGGATATCTTTATCGTCATCACCAATCTTACCAACAGGTTGGGCTTGCAATCCATGACTGGCAAAGAAGGCAGCTGTCCCTTCCGTCGCGAGGATTCCATAGCCAATATTTTGGAAACGACGAGCCAAGTCCAAGGCTTCTTCTTTGGCATCATCAGCGATGGTAAATACAACGTTACCAAAAGTTGGCAAGTGTAAGTAAGAAGCTTCAAAGGCCTTATAGAGAGCTTTTTCCAAAGTAGTATCAGAACCCATAACTTCACCTGTTGACTTCATTTCAGGACCAAGTAAGCTGTCTACCTTAGCTAGTTTGGTAAAGGAGAATACTGGTGCTTTAATATGAACTCGAGTACTTTCAGGGTAAAGACCATCTTGGTAGCCAAGTTCTGATAAACTTTGACCAAGAATAAGCTTGGTTGCTACCTGAGCCATAGGAATATTGGTTACTTTAGAAAGGAAAGGAACCGTACGGCTAGCACGCGGATTGACCTCAATAACGTAGACTTTTTCATCCTTGATGACAAACTGGATGTTCATCATACCAAGGCAGTTAAGACCGATTGCTAGGCGTTTAGTATAGTCTGCGATTGTTTCTTGCACCTTTTGCGACAAGGTTTGTGGTGGGTAAACGGCCATTGAGTCACCTGAGTGGACACCGGCACGTTCGATATGCTCCATGATACCAGGGATGAGAACATTTTCCCCGTCTGAGATGGCATCAACTTCGCACTCCTGACCAACAATGTAAGAATCGACAAGAACTGGGTGGTCTGGACTAGCCTTAACAGCAGTTCGCATGTAAGAACGAAGGTCTTCTTCGTTTTCAACGATTTCCATGGCACGTCCACCAAGTACATAAGATGGGCGGACAAGAACTGGGAAGCCAATCTTGCGAGCTGCAAGAACTGCTTCTTCTTCATTGGTAGCCGTTTGTCCTGGTGGCTGTGGAATATCCAAATCTTTTAGAGCTTGCTCGAAGAGGTCACGGTCTTCCGCACGGTCTAGGTCAGCTACTTGCGTACCAAGAATAGTCACACCTGCTTTAGCCAATGGCTCAGCTAGGTTGATAGCTGTTTGACCACCGAACTGAACAATAACACCTTTTGGTTGCTCCAAGTCAATGACGTTCATAACATCTTCAAATGTCAATGGCTCAAAGTAAAGCTTATCTGATACAGAGAAGTCTGTAGAAACGGTCTCTGGGTTTGAATTCATGATGATGGCTTCATAGCCAGCCGCCTGAATAGCCTTAACTGAATGAACAGTTGCGTAGTCAAACTCGACCCCTTGACCGATACGGATTGGACCAGAACCTAGAACTAGAACGGATTCTTTATCAGACTTGATAGATTCATTTTCCCAACCATAGGTTGAATAGAAATATGGAGTTTCAGAGTCAAACTCTGCCGCACAGGTATCAACCATCTTGTAGACTGGGACAATCTTGTTTTCCAAACGAAGTTGACGAACTTGGTCAGCTGTCGTTTCCCAGAGTTCAGCAATCTTACGATCAGAAAATCCATTAAGTTTGGCAGTTTTCAAAACTTCTAGATTTTGTGGATGAGCACCCAATTCTTGCTCAATTTCAAAGATATGCAAGAGTTTATCCAGATAGAAAATATCAATCTTGGTCAATTCAGCAATTTCTTCTGGTGTGTAGCCACGGCGAATGGCTTCAGACACATAGAAGAGACGATCATCTTGGGCTTTGACAACCTTTTCAATCAAGGCATCATCAGAAACTGCTGCAAGTTCAGACATCTCATTGTGGTGCACCCCAATTTCAAGGGAGCGGCAAGCCTTAAGAAGAGATTCCTCGATGTTACGACCAATCGCCATGACTTCTCCAGTTGCCTTCATCTGGGTACCAAGACGGCGTTCTCCCTTTTCAAACTTGTCAAATGGGAAACGTGGAATCTTGGCAACTACGTAGTCAAGGGCAGGCTCAAACATGGCATAGGTTGAACCTGTAACTGGGTTGATAACCTCGTCCAAGGTCAAGCCAACTGCAATCTTGGCAGCCAATTTGGCAATTGGATAACCTGTCGCTTTAGAAGCAAGGGCTGAAGAACGCGATACACGAGGGTTTACTTCGATAACATAATACTTAAAGCTATGTGGATCAAGTGCCAGCTGAACGTTACATCCACCTTCAATCTTAAGGGCACGAATAATGCTCAAGCTTGCGTCACGAAGCATTTGGTTTTCATAGTCTGACATGGTTTGCGCAGGGGCAAATACAATGGAATCCCCTGTGTGAATCCCAACTGGGTCAAAGTTTTCCATGTTACAAACAACCAAAGCATTGTCAGCTGAGTCACGCATCACTTCGTATTCGATTTCCTTGAAACCTGCAATCGAACGTTCAATCAAACATTGGGTCACAGGCGATAATTTCAAACCATTTTCAGCGATTTCACGCAATTCTTCTTCATTGGAACACATACCACCACCAGTACCACCAAGGGTAAAGGCTGGACGAACGATAACTGGGTAGCCAATTGTTGCTGCAAAGGCAACTGCTTCGTCAACCGTGTTGACAATTTCAGATTCTGGAATTGGTTGGTTGAGCTCTTCCATCAATTGTTTAAAGAGGTCACGGTCCTCCGCTTGGTCAATGGCAGATAGTTTAGTACCGAGAAGCTCAACTCCAAGCTCATCTAGGATACCATTTTTAGACAGTTCCATGGCCATATTGAGACCTGTCTGACCACCGAGTGTTGGTAGCAAGGCATCTGGACGTTCCTTACGAAGAATACGAGTCACAAACTCAAGTGTAATCGGTTCAATATAAACCTTATCAGCAATTTCCTTGTCCGTCATGATAGTTGCAGGGTTTGAATTAACCAAGACAACCTCATAACCTTCCTCTTTCAAAGACAAGCAAGCCTGGGTCCCAGCGTAGTCAAACTCAGCAGCCTGACCAATAATAATCGGACCAGAACCAATCACCATAATTTTTTGAATATCAGTACGTTTAGGCATTTATAAGATATTAAGGGCGTCAAGCGGACAAAGCTAAAATAGGAGTTATTACGCAGAACTATCAGTTCTAGGAATAACTATCTTTTTAGCACCGTCCGTAGCCCGTATTCAGTTCAGCAAATACGGACCACCCTTCTCCTTTCTATTCGGCAACTCTCGGGTTGCCATTAAATAAATTCTCCGACGATTTTTTTAGCGAAACGATACTTTTCGGTAAAAAATCTAGTGCAGGGAGTTTTTAGTTCGCCTGATAGCGACTAAAAGAAACGACCTGCCTTCCTATTCGTCGCCTCACAGAGCGACATTAAATAAGATACAAAGGACGAATAAAAAGCGATTGAATTTTAGGAAACCAAGGAAGGATTGACAATCCAAATTGGTTTCTCTAAATTCCGAGCTTTCCGTCCGTGTTCAGTTACATAAATTCTCTGACGAGTTTTTACTCGTTCTTAGTTTGATTGTTTAAAAGCTTCCATCATCTCGATAAACTCGTCAAATAGGTAGCTTGCGTCATGTGGACCAGGGGCTGCGTCTGGGTGGTATTGGACAGAGAAAGCAGGTTGATATCTGTGACGCACACCTTCAACTGACTTATCATTGATTTCTTCGTGGGTGATAATCAAATGCTCTGGCAAATCCTCACGACTGACTGCATAACCATGGTTCTGACTGGTGAAGTCTACTCGTCCTGTTGCGATTTCACGTACTGCATGGTTAAAACCACGGTGACCAAACTTCATCTTGTAAGTCTTAGCCCCGTTTGCCATTGCGAAGAGTTGGTGCCCCATACAAATACCAAAGATTGGAATTTTTCCTTGCACACCACGAATCATGTCCAGTGCTTGTGGAACATCTTCTGGGTTACCTGGACCATTTGACAACATAACTCCGTCAGGATTGAGATGGAGAATTTCTTCAGCCGTTGTTGAATAAGGAACAACCGTCACGTTACAGTTGCGTTTAGAAAGTTCACGTAGGATTGAGTGCTTGAGACCAAAGTCCACTAGCACCACGCTCAAACCTACTCCTGGAGCTGGATATGAAGTTTTAGTAGAAACCTGCTTAATATTGTCTGTCGGTAATACTGTCGCTTGGAGTTGGTCCGTCACATGATCCATGCTGTCCCCAACATGGGTCAAAGTTGCACGCATGGTACCATGCTTACGGATAATCTTGGTAAGTGCACGCGTATCAATCCCTGAAATACCAGGAATTTTCTTGGCTTTCAAAAATTCATCCAAGGTCATTTGATTTCGCCAATTACTTGCTCTACGTGCCTCTTCGAAAACAACGACTCCCTTACAAGTTGGAATAATGGATTCGTAATCATCACGGTTAATTCCATAATTTCCTACCAAAGGATAAGTAAAGGTCAAGATTTGTCCATTATAAGACTGGTCTGTAATGGATTCTTGGTAGCCAGTCATACCTGTATTAAAGACGATTTCGCCTGTAACATCAATATCTGCTCCGAAGGCTTTGCCTTCAAAAACTGTGCCATCTTCTAATACTAGAAGTCTTTTTGTCATATTTTCACCTCTCGTGGACGCTCACTGGCGTCTTTTAACGTCTTGTGTTTTAGTTGGCGTTTCTACTCGCCAGTACGGATTCTAAGATTGCCATTCGAACAAAGACACCATTGGTCATTTGTTGGACAATCCGTGATTTTGGTGCTTCAACCAAGTGATCTGCTATTTCTACATCACGGTTCACTGGGGCTGGGTGCATGAGGATCGCTGTTTCTTTCAAACGATCATAACGTTCTTGAGTCAAGCCATGTTGGGCATGGTAGTCTTCTTTTGAAAAGACAGCTCCACTTTCATGTCGTTCATGTTGCACACGAAGAAACATCATGACATCTACCTGATCAATGATTTCATCAATAGTTACAAACTGTCCATAGTCTGCAAACTCTTGACTTCTCCATTCCTCAGGTCCAGCAAAGTAAAGTTCAGCTCCCAAGCGTTTCAAAATCTGCATATTGGATTTGGCAACTCGTGAGTGGTCCAAGTCACCTGCAATAGCAACCTTGAGACCCTCAAAGTGACCAAATTCCTCATAAATGGTCATCAAATCAAGCAAGCTCTGGCTAGGGTGTTGTCCCGAACCATCTCCACCATTGATAATGGAAGTTGTAATCGTTGGACTTGCAATCAACTCTCTATAGTAGTCGACCTCTGGATGGCGAATCACACAGACATCCACTCCCAAAGCAGACAGAGTCAAGATGGTATCATAAAGTGTCTCACCCTTATTGACCGAACTAGTCTTCACATCAAAGTCAAGTCGTTCAAGCCCCAGTTTAATCTCTGCTACTTCAAAGGACTTATGCGTCCGTGTAGAATCTTCAAAGAAAAGATTGGAAACAATCGGATGGTCTTCATAAGGAAGCTGAGCTCCGTTTTTAAACTCAATTCCTCGCTTAATCAATTTCATCACTTGATCGACAGTGAGGTCTTCCATGGACACCACATGGTTCAATGCTTGTTGATTTTCTGACATGGCTACTCCTTTAGCTTTCTAAGCTTCTTCAGTAATCAGAACTCTGTCTTGGCCATCAAGTTCTGCCATCTCTACGATGATTTCTTCAGAACGACTGGTTGGGATATTTTTCCCAACGTAATCTGGACGGATTGGCAATTCTCTATGTCCACGATCGACTAAGACTGCTAAACTCACGCGCGCAGGACGGCCATGTCCGACAATGTTATCAATAGCAGCGCGGATGGTACGGCCTGTATAAAGTACATCATCCACCAAGATAACTTCACGGTCTGTCACATCAACAGAAACCAAAGAAGTATCTTCTCCACTTTTAACATCGTCACGGAAAGGTTTCGTATCCAATTCTACAACCGGAACTGAAAGATTTTCTAGCTGTTCCAAACGTTCTTGGATGCGGTGGGCGATAAAGACACCACGAGTTTTAATACCAGCCAAGACGATTTTATTCAAATCTTTGTTACGTTCGATAATCTCATAAGTAATACGCGTAATCGCTCGTTTGACGGTCAATTCGTCTACAACTTCTTTTGTCTTCATGACAAACCTCCAAAAAGAAAAGTCTCCTTAAACAAGGAGACTTGAAATGTATAGCCAAGCGAGCCCTACTGCAAACAGTATAGACTTCACCCTTCTACTTTATCACGCTCCTTGCCTGCCTCACGGGACAGGTTTAAAGGAATATTTAGTTATCAATTACTATAGCACAAAGCAAGCCTAAAATCAAGCAAAAACTTTTGATACCCCATCTTATAAATTGCTAAAATCATATAACTGTGGGTAGTGGTCACACTCTGGATTTTTAGGATGGCAAATGGCTCTTCCAAAATAAATCATGGCCTGGTGGGCTGCTAACCACTGCTCCGGTGGCAAGATATCCATGACACGTTTTTCCACCTCAAGCGGTGTCGCTGATTTTTTGACAATATCGTGGTGTTTGCAAATACGCTCCACATGAGTATCCACTGCAAAGGCTGGAATCCCAAACCCCACACTCATGACAACATTGGCTGTCTTGCGACCAACACCTGCCAAACTCTCCAATTCTTCACGAGTCTGAGGCACTTGACCATCAAAATCATCTAGTAACTGTTGGGCACATTTTTTAAGGAATTTAGCCTTATTTCGATACAGTCCCAGGCGAGAAATGTGTGAAGCAATCTCACCCTCTGTCGCAACAGACATGGCTTGTGGCGTTGGAAAGGTAGCAAAGAGAGCTGGTGTGGCCTTATTTACCGCTGCATCTGTTGTCTGAGCTGACAACATGACCGCAACTAGTAGTTCAAAATGATTGGTAAAATCAAGACTGGGCTTGGCATCTGGAAAAAGAGCAATAATTTCTTCTAGCACCTTTCGTGCGCGTTTTTTTGACAAGACCATTATTCGTCTCCATCAAATAGTCCTTGTAGGCCAGCAAAAGGACTGTTTTCTTCTTTCTTAACCGCTTGTTGGGCTTGGTATTCTTCTTCTGTCATGATTTGCCAGTCATTTCCTGACACAAATCCTTGACCAGCCTCTTCTTCAGCCGTCAAAACCTTGATAGGAATGTTCAACAGGATATTGTCTGCTACGCTCTCAGCAAGGTCAAGTTCTCCATTTTCGATAGGCAGGACTAAATCATCGTCTAAAACTTCTTGATCTAGCTGGTTGGTTGCGCCTTCCATAAAAACTTCCGTTACTGGATAAGATTCAACTAACTCAACTGGCTCCATACTGCGACTTGAGGCAAGAACAATGGTGTAAGACAACTGATAATCTAAGAAATACATACGGTCTTCGTACTGTACTTTCCCCACAGCATGGATACCTTTTACATCTAAAATTTCTTGATTGCGTGCACGCAGGTCTGTGGCTAGGTCTAAGGTTTGTTCAAAATGCAAGCCTTCAGACTGCTTACGAATTTCTTGAATATTTAATTTCATACTTCCTCCATAAAGATTTACTCTCTTGATTATACCATGAAAAGCCTACAAATCAGCCCACCAAACTTTGTAATTAAATTTCGATTTTTAACATATTTACTATGACGTTTTTGTTTTTTAGTGCTATACTATAGGCAATAATACATCAGAGCAAGGAGGATGCTCACATGGAAGACAAAGAACTCATTACTAATGCAACCCAACTCCTATCCGAGTTAAATAAAAATTTCCAAAGCTGCAAACAGGGTAGGGCAGATGATATTCGACTACAAGAGCTGCTAAATACTACTATAAAAGAGCTTAAAAAAGCGGAAAAGTTGGACAACAGTATCTTAATAGACCTTGAGAAATTTTACCAACGTACCAGTCTTCTGATTGGACTGGGTAGTCTAAAACTAAACGATCAAGCACGCATTGCTTGGCGCAACTATGACAAGTTCCATTACGAGCATGTCAAACACGTACTGACTCTTTATGGACCTGTTTTTGGATTTTAGAGATTAGAATTTCCAGTTTTTTGTTGACAAAATTTCCTAAAAGGTATAGGATAAAGGTACTAATACTCGGAGGTAAGGGAGACATGAACAACTAAGTCTATCAAATAAAGAACTTTATTTAGTAGATCTTGTTTTTGTCTCTTTTTGTGTGCTCTTTTATGCTCTTTTTCTGGCATTTTATACTCAATGAAAATCAAAAAGCAAACTAGGAAGCTAGCCGCAGGTTGCTCAAAACACTGTTTTGAGGTTGTAGATAAGACTGACGAAGTCAGTCACATATATACGGTAAGGCGACGCTGACGTGGTTTGAAGAGATTTTCGAAGAGTATTAATAGAGTTTTTTGACATAGACTTTGGGCTCTACTAGGTAAAGTAGAGCTTTTTGTTATGCACTATGGACATTCTAGAAAGGGCAATCATATGATAAAAATCAATCACCTGATCATCACACAAAACAAAGATTTACGAGACCTTGTCTCTGACTTAAACATGACCATCCAAGAAGGAGAAAAGGTAGCTATTATTGGCGAAGAAGGAAATGGCAAATCAACCTTGCTTAAAACTTTAATGGGGAAAGCTTTGCCTGATTTCACTATCAGGGGTGTCATCCAGTCTGATTATCAATCACTGGCCTACATTCCTCAAAAACTCCCCGAAGAGCTGAAAAAGAAAACTCTACACGACTACTTCTTTTTAGATTCTATTGATTTAGACTACAGTATCCTCTATCGTTTGGCTGAGGAATTGCATTTTGATAGCAATCGATTCGCTAGCGACCAAAAGATTGGCAGTCTATCAGGGGGCGAAGCTTTGAAAATTCAGCTCATCCATGAGTTATCCAAACCCTTTGAGATTCTATTTTTAGATGAACCTTCAAATGACCTAGACCTTGAAACAGTTGATTGGCTAAAAAGTCAGATTCGAAAGATTCGGCAAACTGTTATTTTCATTTCCCATGATGAGGACTTTCTTTCTGAAACGGCAGACACTATTGTTCACTTGCGACTGGTCAAGCACCGTAAAGAAGCGGAAACCCTAGTAGAACATTTAGATTATGATAGCTATAGCGACCAGAGAAAGGCTAATTTTATTAAACAAAGCCAGCAAGCTGCTAACGACCAAAGAGCCTACAATAAAACCATGGAAAAACATCGACGAGTCAAGCAAAATGTAGAAACTGCGCTTCGAGCTACCAAAGACAGTACTGCCGGTCGCCTATTGGCTAAAAAGATGAAAAATGTTCTCTCTCAAGAAAAACGCTATGAAAGAGTAGCTCAGTCCATGACTAAAAAGCCACTTGAAGAAGAATACATTCAACTTTTTTTCTCAGACATCCAACCATTACCGGCTTCTAAAGTCTTAATCCAATTGGAAAAAGAAAATTTATCCATTGACGACCGAGTTTTGTCTCAGGAACTACAACTAACTGTCCGTGGGCAAGAAAAAATCGGTATCATCGGTCAAAATGGTGTTGGTAAATCAACTCTGTTAACCAAGTTAAAGCAACTTTTTAATGATAAAAGAGAGATTTCCCTTGGTTTTATGCCACAAGATTACCAGCAAAAACTGCAATTGGATTTATCACCAATCGCCTATCTCATCAAAACTGGTGAAAAAGAGGAACTGCAGAAAATCCAATCTCACTTAGCCAGTCTCAATTTCAGTTATCCAGAAATGCACCACCAAATTCGCTCCTTATCTGGCGGACAACAAGGTAAACTCCTGCTTTTGGATTTAGTCTTGTGCAACCCAAACTTTCTCCTTCTGGATGAACCTACACGAAACTTTTCTCCCACTTCTCAACCTGAAATAAGAAAACTCTTTGCAACCTATCCAGGCGGTATCATTACTGTTTCACATGACCGTCGTTTCTTAAAAGAGGTCTGTTCAAGCATCTATCGCTTAACAGAACACGGTTTAGAGGTAGTTAATTTAGAAGATTTATAAATTTGCAACATAGCAGATAGATGGGGTAAAAACACAATTTTAGGAGAAGAGAAAGTAAAGCTTCCCATAATAAAACGCATAATATCAAGTTTTTTCACACCTGATATTATGCGTTTTTCAGATTTTAAAGGCTTTTTCCCAGCCTTCTTTTTACATATGTTTTAAACGTTCAATCCGTTCTGAGATAGGTGGGTGGGTATAAAAGAGTTTTTGGAACCCTCCACCTTTCTTGGGATCATTGATATAAAGTGCACTGCTGGCATCATCGACAGGACGACTCATCGGTTTACTGTTGTCTAACTTGCGTAGAGCATTAATCATCCCTTGAGGATTGCGCGTCAACTCGACACTGGAAGCATCAGCTAGAAATTCCCTCTGACGAGAAATAGCTAGTTGCACCAAGGTTGCAGCGAGAGGGGCCAGCACAATAGCTAGGAGGGAAACCACGAGCATAATGATTTCTAAGCCATTTCCATCTCGGTCATCATCACTTCGTCTGCGACCTGCTCCACCCCACCACATCATACGACCTGCCATACTAGAAAGCATGGTGATAGCACTAGCAAGGGCAACAGCAATAGTCGAAATACGGATATCGTAATTACGAATATGACTAACTTCGTGCCCCATAACAGCTTCTAGCTCCTCGCGATTCATGATAGCTAGGAGACCTGACGTCGCAGCAACCGCTGCGTTTTGAGGGTTAGAACCTGTCGCAAAGGCATTTAAGGCCGGATCATCAATGATGAAAACACGGGGCATGGGAATCTGAGCGACCATAGCCATATCTTCCACTACATGGTAGAGGTCTGGTGCCGTTTGCTCATCCACCTCACGCGCTCCATTCATGGACATGACAATCTCTGTCGATTGAAAAATCATGGATAAGGCATAGATAAAGCCGATAATCAGCGCGATAACCAAACCACCAAGCCCCGAGCGCATAAAGAGGTAACCAACCGCATAGCCAACAAGAGCTAGGAGTAGGAAAAATACCAGCAACAAAATCCACGTTTTTCGTTTATTGCTTGCAATTTGATCAAACAACATCTTAGTCACCTAAACCGCTAAAATCAACTTTAGGAACTGCCTTTTCCTCTTCTGGTGTTTGAAGGAAATCTGCTGCTTTAAATCCAAACATCCCAGCGATAATATTGCTTGGGAAAGTTTCTAATTTTACATTGTAGTTGCTGACAACACTGTTGTAGAGTTGACGAGAGTAAGAAATTTTATTTTCTGTATTTGTCAACTCCTCTTGCAATTTAACAAAGTTTGCACTAGCTTTCAAATCTGGATAGCTTTCTGCAACTGCAAAAATACCTGAAACCTGACGAGTAAGTGCATCACTAGCTTTCATAGCTTCTGCTGGTGAAGTCGCTGCCGCCACTTGGTTACGTAGTTCTGCCACCTTTTCAAGGGTAGAACCTTCATATTTGGCATAACCTTTTACAGTCTCAATCAAGTTTGGCAAGAGGTCATTTCGACGTTTCAACTGAACATCAATCTGACTCCAAGCCTCCTTTGTTTGCATACGATTCTTAACCAAACCGTTATAGCTAACAATCACAAAAATCACAACAAGAGCTAAAACTCCAAGAATAATCCAAGTCATGATATAAGTCCTTTCTGCTTTTAGATTAGTACCAGTATATCAAATTTTTAATGATTGTGGTAAAATAAGATGATACTAAAGAAGGAAAAAACTATGAAACCAGAAACATTTTACAACTTGCTTACCGAGCAAAATCTTCCACTTTCGGACCAGCAAAAACACCAATTTGAACGTTATTTTGAGCTATTAGTTGAATGGAATGAAAAGATTAATCTAACAGCTATTACAGACAAGGAAGAAGTTTATCTCAAACATTTTTACGATTCTATTGCACCTATTCCGCAAGGTTTGATTCCCAATGAAACTATCAAACTGCTTGATATCGGGGCCGGGGCAGGATTTCCTAGTCTACCAATGAAAATTCTCTATCCTCAGTTAGATGTGACCATCATTGATTCGCTCAATAAGCGCATCAACTTCCTGCAACTTTTGGCTCAAGAACTAGATTTGGACGGTGTTCATTTCTACCATGGACGTGCCGAAGATTTTGCCCAAGACAAGAACTTCCGTGCCCAGTTTGATTTGGTAACTGCCCGTGCTGTAGCTCGTATGCAGGTTTTGTCTGAATTGACTATTCCCTACCTTAAAGTTGGTGGCAAACTATTGGCACTCAAGGCTAGCAATGCTCCTGAGGAATTATTAGAAGCTAAGAATGCCCTCAACCTCCTTTTTAGTAAGGTCGAAGACAATCTCAGCTACGCTCTACCTAATGGAGATTCGCGTTATATCTCAGTGGTAGAAAAGAAAAAAGAAACACCAAATAAATATCCAAGAAAGGCTGGCATGCCCAACAAACGCCCACTTTAAATTTTTTAGTAAAAAATGTTTACAAAGTTAGCCTCGCTCTTTTATTTTTAGGCTCGGGAAAAAATGATTTACAAAATCATTTTTTTCTGCTATACTATCCTAAGCAAAGGTTTTTAATGTCATCCCGTGAGGTGACGAAGACGCAGAAATACTTGAAACTCTTTAAAGTCTAGATTTTAGAGAAGTCTTACTCTGAGGGCCTATTGCTGTAAAATAATGGGCTCTTTTTTGATGCCCAAAAGTGAGGTTTATATGAAACAAGAATCAACTGTTGATTTGTTACTAGACGTTGACCAACGTCCTTCGGCTGGAAAAGGAATTCTCCTTAGTTTCCAACACGTTTTCGCCATGTTTGGGGCGACCATATTGGTACCATTGATTTTGGGAATGCCTGTATCTGTTGCTCTTTTTGCTTCAGGTGTCGGGACACTCATCTATATGATTTCAACTGGTTTTAAAGTTCCCGTTTATCTAGGTTCTTCATTTGCCTTTATCACAGCAATGTCACTGGCTATGAAAGAAATGGGTGGTGATGTATCTGCTGCTCAAACAGGGGTTATCTTGACTGGTTTAGTCTATGTCCTTGTGGCTGCAAGTGTTCGTTTTGCGGGTACAAAGTGGATTGATAAACTCTTGCCACCAATCATCATCGGACCTATGATCATCGTTATCGGTCTTGGACTTGCAGGTTCAGCAGTCACTAACGCTGGTCTTGTAGCTGATGGAAATTGGAAAAATGCTCTTGTAGCAGTTGTTACTTTCTTGATTGCTGCCTTTATCAATACAAAAGGCAAAGGCTTCCTACGAATCATTCCATTCCTCTTTGCCATTATCGGTGGTTACCTCTTCGCACTAACCCTTGGCTTGGTTGACTTTACACCAGTTCTTAAAGCCAACTGGTTCGAAATTCCTGGTTTCTACTTGCCATTTAGCACAGGTGGTGCCTTTAAAGAATACAATCTTTACTTCGGTCCAGAAACTATCGCTATCTTGCCAATCGCTATCGTAACAATCTCTGAACACATCGGAGACCATACTGTTTTGGGTCAAATCTGTGGCCGTCAATTCTTGAAAGAACCAGGTCTTCACCGTACTCTTCTTGGTGACGGTATCGCAACTTCAGTTTCTGCCTTCCTTGGTGGACCAGCCAATACAACTTATGGAGAAAATACAGGGGTTATCGGTATGACTCGTATCGCTTCTGTCTCAGTTATCCGTAACGCTGCCTTTATCGCGATTGCCCTTAGCTTCCTTGGTAAATTTACTGCCTTGATTTCAACCATTCCAAATGCTGTACTTGGTGGTATGTCAATCCTTCTCTATGGGGTCATCGCCAGCAACGGTTTGAAAGTCTTGATCAAAGAACGTGTTGACTTCAGTCAAATGCGTAACCTAATCATCGCAAGTGCTATGTTGGTACTTGGACTTGGAGGAGCTATCCTTAAACTTGGTCCAGTTACTCTTTCAGGTACTGCCCTATCAGCCATGACAGGAATCATCTTGAACTTGATCTTGCCATACGAAAATAAAGACTAATACTCTTCGAAAATCAAATTCAAACCACGTCAACGTCGCCTTGCCGTACTCAAGTACAGCCTGCGGCTAGTTTCCTAGTTTGTTCTTTGATTTTCATTGAGTATGAGAGTCTAAATACATCAAAAAACGAGCATTTCCAATTACGGAAGTGCTCATTTTTCTTCTTTCTAAAAAAGGAAAGCCCTGCGGCCTTCCTTTGTCTTACTTACGTTTCTTCTTCGCTTTTTTCATTTTGTTAGCCATGCGTTTCATGGACTGTTTCATAGCAAATTCACCAATTTTACCTTTGAGTCCGCCACCAAACATCTGGCTCATATCTGGCATTCCTGCTCCTCCGAGAGCTGACAGGTCAGGCATACCGCCTTGTCCCATCATTCCTTCAAGGGCAGACATATCCATTCCTCCCATATTTGGCATATTTTTAGGAAGGTTGTTTGGATTGATTCCCATTTGCTTCATCATTTTGTTCATATCTCCAGACATAACACCCTGCATGAGTTGTTTAGCCTGGTTAAAGTCCTTGATGAATTTATTGACTTCGACAAAGGTATTTCCAGAACCTGCAGCGATACGACGGCGACGGCTTGGATTTAACAAATCTGGATTTTCACGTTCTTCAGGTGTCATTGAAGACACAATAGCACGTTTGCGCGCAATCTGGCGTTCATCCACCTTCATGTTTTGAAGGGCTGGATTGTTAGCCATACCTGGAATCATCTTGAGCAAGTCTTCCATCGGCCCCATGTTTTGCACCTGATCCAACTGATCAATGAAATCATTGAAATCAAAGGTGTTTTCGCGCATCTTCTCAGCCATTTCAAGTGCTTTTTGCTCATCGTATTCTTGAGAAGCTTTCTCAATCAAAGTGAGCATATCCCCCATACCAAGGATACGGCTAGACATGCGATCTGGGTGGAAGGTCTCAATGTCCGTAATCTTTTCACCTGTACCAGTGAACTTGATTGGTTTTCCAGTAATGTGACGAACAGATAGAGCAGCACCACCACGAGTATCACCATCAATCTTAGTAAGGATAACCCCAGTCACTTCCAACTGAGCATTAAACTCACGCGCAACATTGGCCGCTTCTTGACCAATCATGGCATCAACCACGAGGAGAATTTCGTTTGGTTGAGCCAATGCTTTTACGTCACGAAGTTCATTCATCAAAAGCTCATCAATCTGCAAACGACCTGCCGTATCAATCAAGACATAGTCATTATGATTGGCTTGGGCTTGTTCCAAACCTTGACGAACAATCTCCACAGCTGGAACCTCTGTCCCAAGAGCGAAGACAGGCACATCAATCTGTTGTCCCAAGGTCTTAAGCTGATCAATGGCTGCTGGACGATAGATATCCGCCGCAATCATCAAAGGACGAGCATTTTCTTCCTTCTTGAGTTTGTTGGCAAGTTTACCTGCAAAAGTTGTTTTACCAGCCCCCTGCAAACCGACCATCATGATAATCGTCGGAATCTTAGGTGACTTGATAATCTCAGCCGTATCAGAACCTAAAACAGCAGTCAGTTCCTCATCAACGATTTTAATAATTTGTTGGGCAGGATTAAGGGTATCAATGACCTCGTGTCCAACTGCACGCTCACGAACCTTCTTGATAAAGTCCTTTACAACAGGTAAGGCAACGTCAGCCTCAAGCAAGGCCAAGCGAATCTCTTTGGTTGCCTCTTGAACATCAGCCTCAGAGATTTTTCCTTTTTTACGTAGATTTTTAAAGACGTTCTGCAAACGTTCTGTTAAACTTTCAAATGCCATTTTTCTTCCTCTTATTCTCTATTATCAATGCTTGTTAAAATTTCTATCTGCTCCTGCAGAAAGTCATCCTTGGGATACCGCTCCAAAATCTGATCAAAAATCTGACTGCGGACAATGTAGTCCGAGTACATGTGCAATTTCATCTCATAATCTTCCAGAATCCTTTCTGTCCGCTTGATATTATCATAGACAGCCTGACGACTGACACCAAACTCTTCAGCAATCTCAGCAAGACTGTAATCATCAGCGTAGTAGAGCTCTATATAATTCATTTGCTTATCTGTCAAAAGCGCCGCATAAAATTCAAAGAGCGCATTCATACGATTGGTTTTTTCGATTTCCATAACTTTTATTATACCAAAAATTAGCCTAATCTACCACATTAGCAGGCTAATCCGAGAAGATAGCTAGCTAAATTTGAGAAATATAAGAGCCTAGCCCCAAGTAATTTCCAATTGATAGCTGGCAAAGGGTTGTCCCTCTTGATTTTGTAGTTGATAATCTAGCTCAATCTTTTGCCCATCAACTTGATAATGAGTCGTTTGGATGATAAACTCCTGCATGCCCATAGGTGTGGGAATATAGGCTAAACTATCACTATCCTTTAAAAAGCGCATAATGGTCTTGGGATTGGAAAAACGGCTCATCACCAGTTCTTGACCATGAAATTTAATAACTACTTTTTCCTTTTCCTCATTATAGAAAAGCAGATAGCTATAATCTCCTTTTTCATGCACTTCCACGTCATAAAGCTGGTCAATCACTTCCAACTGCTCATCAAACTGAATCGTATTTCGCATCCGAATCTTCACATCAGGTCCTCTTTCTTGTCTCTTGTCCTACTATTTTACCAAAAAGAGCAGGATTTTGCTATAATGGTCATATGAACGAAAAAGTATTCCGTGACCCAGTTCACAACTACATCCATGTCAATAATCAAATCATCTATGACTTGATTAATACAAAAGAATTTCAGCGTTTGCGTCGTATCAAACAACTGGGAACTTCCAGTTATACCTTCCACGGTGGAGAACACAGTCGCTTCTCTCACTGTCTAGGCGTCTATGAAATTGCTAGAAGAATCACAGAGATTTTTGAAGAAAAATATCCTAAGGAATGGAATCCTGCTGAGTCTCTCTTGACCATGACCGCGGCTCTCCTACATGACCTTGGGCATGGTGCCTACTCCCATACTTTTGAACATCTCTTTGATACAGACCACGAAGCCATTACTCAGGAGATTATCCAAAGTCCTGAAACGGAGATTCACCAAGTCCTGCTACAAGTGGCACCAGATTTTCCAGAAAAGGTAGCCAGTGTTATCGACCATACCTATCCTAACAAGCAGGTCGTTCAACTCATTTCTAGTCAGATTGATGCAGACCGCATGGACTATCTCTTGCGCGACTCCTATTTTACAGGAGCATCCTATGGGGAATTTGACCTGACTCGAATCCTCCGAGTCATTCGCCCTGTCGAAAATGGCATCGCCTTTCAGCGCAATGGCATGCACGCCATCGAAGACTACGTCCTCAGTCGCTACCAGATGTACATGCAGGTTTATTTCCATCCTGCAACACGCGCCATGGAAGTTCTCCTACAGAATCTTCTCAAGCGCGCCAAGGAACTCTACCCTAAGGACAAGAACTTCTTTGCACGAACTTCTCCACATCTCCTGCCTTTCTTTGAAAAAAATGTGACCTTGTCTGACTATCTGGCTCTGGATGATGGTGTGATGAATACCTATTTCCAACTCTGGATGACCAGTCCTGACAAGATTCTTGCAGACCTGTCGCAACGCTTTGTCAACCGCAAGGTCTTTAAATCCATTACCTTTTCACAAGAGGACCAAGACAAACTTGCTAGCATGAGAAAATTGGTTGAGGACATCGGCTTTGATCCCGACTACTACACTGCTATTCATAAGAACTTCGACCTCCCTTATGATATCTATCGTCCCGAATCTGAAAATCCGCGGACACAGATTGAAATTTTACAAAAGAATGGAGAACTGGCCGAACTCTCTAGCCTGTCTCCTATCGTCCAATCCCTTGCTGGTAGTCGTCACGGAGATAATCGTTTCTATTTTCCGAAAGAAATGTTGGACCAAAACAGCATCTTCACAAGTATCACCCAGCAATTTTTACACTTGATTGAGAACGATCATTTTACCCCAAATAAAAACTAAAAGAGGAAATTTATGAGTATTAAACTAATCGCCGTCGATATCGACGGAACCCTAGTCAACAGCCAAAAGGAGATCACTCCTGAAGTCTTTTCTGCCATCCAAGATGCCAAAGAAGCTGGTGTCAAAGTCGTGATTGCAACTGGCCGCCCTATCGCAGGTGTTGCCAAACTTCTGGACGACTTGCAGCTGAGAGACGAGGGTGACTATGTGGTGACCTTCAATGGTGCCCTTGTCCAAGAAACTGCTACAGGACATGAGATTATCAGCGAATCCTTGACCTATGAGGATTATCTGGATATGGAATTTCTCAGTCGTAGGCTCGGTGTCCACATGCACGCTATTACCAAGGACGGCATCTACACAGCCAATCGCAATATCGGAAAATACACTGTGCACGAATCAACCCTCGTCAGCATGCCCATCTTTTACCGCACTCCTGAAGAAATGGCTGACAAGGAAATCGTCAAGTGTATGTTCATCGATGAGCCTGAGATTCTCGATGCTGCGATTGAAAAAATTCCAGCAGAATTTTACGAACGCTACTCCATCAACAAATCTGCTCCTTTCTATCTCGAACTCCTTAAAAAGAATATAGACAAGGGTTCAGCCATCACTCACCTAGCTGAAAAACTCGGATTGACCACAGATGAAACCATGGCGATCGGGGACGAAGAAAATGACCGTGCCATGCTAGAAGTCGTTGGCAATCCCGTTGTCATGGAAAATGGAAATCCAAAAATCAAAAAAATCGCCAAATACATCACCAAAACAAATGATGAATCCGGCGTTGCCCATGCCATCCGTACATGGGTATTGTAAAAGGCTATGAATAGACGAAAACCGCTCGGCTGAGCGGTTTTTGATATCTAATTAATGCCCCCTGCAGGAATCGAACCTGCAACTACTCCTTAGGAGGGAGTTGTTATATCCATTGAACTAAGGGAGCTAGATAAAAACTCTGCTGAAAAGCAGAGTTTTTTAGTCGAATTAACGACGGATTTCTTTGATACGAGCTGCCTTACCTTGAAGAGCACGCAAGTAGTACAATTTCGCACGACGTACTTTACCGTAACGAACAACTTCGATTTTTTCAACACGTGGAGTGTGGATTGGGAAGATACGCTCAACACCTACACCGTTAGAGATTTTACGAACTGTGTAGTTTTCTGAGATACCAGCACCTTTACGTGCAATAACAACACCTTCAAAAATCTGGATACGTTCACGGTTACCTTCGACAACTTTCGCGTGTACACGAACAGTGTCACCAGGACGGAATGATGGGATATCTGTACGAAGTTGACCTTCAGTCAAGCTTTGGATTAATGGATTCATTTTATTCTCCTATCTTTGTCAATCTTGAGGAATCTTCCTCAGCGGATAAACTGTATTTTTGTGCGTCCATTACACACAAGATACAGTTTACCAAATTTCCACAAAAAAGTAAAGAAATTTATAGCAGAATTCCTAAAAAAATCGCAACTAAACCACCTAGGTAGGTTAAGGCTAGGTAAGAATAAAAGACTTTCCTATCGCTCAGCAACCTTTGGAGTTCGTCATTCAAGGTAGAGAAGGTTGTCAAACCTCCACAAAATCCTGTTGCTAAAATAGCATAGACTTCCTTAGACTCTACATGATTGTAGAATAATCCAATTAAAAAACAACCCAAAAGATTGGCTATTAGCGTTCCGAGTGGCAATTTAGAAGCTTGATTATAGCGAGAAAAGAAATAACGTACTAGAGCTCCGAAGCCACAAGCAATTGCAAGATAGACGATTACCATTTCTTCCTCCCTAGAAAATAAGCCAAGAGTAGGCCTCCACCGATGCTCAAAAGCAAATACATAACTAAACTAAGATAACGCTCTGTATCCAGCAGTTTCACAGCATCAAGCATGAGACTGGAAAAGGTTGTTAAACCGCCACAAAAGCCCGTCCCCAGTGCTAAAATAACGCCTTTACTGGTTCCTTTATAGACCAGATATCCCTTGACAAGATAAACCAGGCAGAAAATTCCCAGATAGTTTACAAAGAGAGTGCCCCAAGGAAAGTCTGGACTGGCTGGTAACCAAGTGGAAACAAGGTAGCGCACAAGTCCGCCCACCATGGCAGCTAGAAAAATTCCTAGCGGATAAAATTGTTCTTTTTTCATTTGATATTTTGATCCTGATAATCACGCGAACGTTTGAGTATGTCCGAAAAAGTCGCGACAATAGTTTCCTGATAGCGCTTATCTCCTACACGACTCCTAACCTTTTCAAAAATAACTTCTTCTCTCTTGGTATCTAAAATTGGTTTACCCGAAGCTTTCTTATAAGCCACAACCCCTTCAACTAAGTGCATTCGTTCTTCTAGAAGTTTAACAATTTGATCGTCGATTTGATCAATTTCTTGACGAATAATATCTAAATCCATACAGTCTCCTCCTTTATTTGAATTATTGTATCAAAAAGCCACCAAATAGGCTAGTAAAATCCCAACTCTCGATAAGAAAAATGCACTGATTGATTGCATCAGCGCACTTTTATGCTTATCCTACTTTAGCAGCCAATTCTTCTGCGAATTGTTCTAAGCGTTCAATGTCTTCTTCCTCGGCAGAAAGATCAACTTTAACACACTCTGAACCTTTTTCTGCTCCTGTTGACACAAAGACACGGTCAAAGTCATCAACAGCCTTACAGAATTCATCGTAGAATGTATCTCCTGAGCCGACCACTCCGTAGATTTTGCCATTCAAGTTGAGATCTGCTAGGTCTTCGTAGAAGTCCATCATCTCATCTGGCAATTCTCCATCACCATAAGTATAGGTCGCAACGATAGCGATGTCTGCTTCCAAGAAGTCTGAAGCGTCAACAGTTGTACATTCATCAACATCGACATCCAAGCCCAAGTCACGTAATTTGTCTGCTACAATATCTGCAATTTCTTCGGTATTACCGGTCATACTGGCAAATACAATTTTTGCTAATGCCATATCGTCCTCCTCAATTTATCTTTCTCCATTATATCACATCTTTTTCATTTTAAAAATAAAAATTCTTGTGCTACAATGAAATGAGAAAGAATTGAGGTTATTTATGGACATTTGCCATCAAATTTTAGAAAAAATTAAAGAATACGACACGATTATCATTCACCGTCATATGAAACCAGACCCTGATGCCTTGGGAAGTCAGGTGGGATTAAAAGCTCTTCTCAAACATCATTTCCCAGAAAAAACTATCAAAGCCGTTGGTTTTGATGAACCAACTCTAACTTGGATGGCTGAGATGGATCTTGTTGAAGATAGTACCTACCAGGGAGCACTTGTCATCGTCTGTGATACAGCTAATACTGCTCGTATCGATGATAAACGCTATAGTCAAGGTGATTTTCTCATTAAAATTGACCACCATCCAAATGATGATGTATATGGTGACCTATCTTGGGTAGATACTAGTTCAAGCAGCGCTAGCGAGATGATTACTCTATTTTCAGAAACAACCCAACTGGCCTTATCAGATAGCGCTGCTGAGTTGCTCTTTGCAGGAATTGTCGGTGATACGGGTCGCTTCCTTTATCCTTCTACAACTGCACGGACTCTTCGACTGGCTGCTTATCTGAGAGAACATAACTTTGACTTTGCGTCTCTCACTCGAAAAATGGACACTATGAGCTACAAAATTGCTAAACTTCAAGGCTACATCTACGACCATCTGGAAGTGGATGAAAATGGTGCTGCTCGCGTTATCCTGAGTCAGAAAATCTTAAAACAATTCAATGTTACCGATGCTGAAACTGCAGCTATTGTCGGTGCACCTGGACGTATTGATAGTGTGGGTCTCTGGGGAATTTTTGTGGAGCAGGCTGATGGCCACTACCGTGTCCGCTTACGCAGTAAAATCCATCCTATCAATGAAATTGCCAAGGAGCATGATGGTGGAGGCCACCCCCTAGCAAGTGGTGCTAATTCCTATAGCCTAGAGGAAAACGAAATCATCTATCAAAAGTTAAAAAACTTGCTTAAAAACTGATAAAATACTTGCCAAACTTTTCATAATCTGATAGACTAGTATGGTAACAATCTATGGCTCGCAAAGAGACCATGGCAGAAAGGAAATATTGCAAAATGAAAAAAGATATCCATCCAGAATATCGCCCAGTTGTCTTCATGGACACAACTACTGGTTACCAATTCCTTAGCGGTTCAACAAAACGCTCTAACGAAACAGTTGAGTTCGAAGGCGAAACTTACCCATTGATCCGTGTGGAAATTTCATCAGACTCACACCCATTCTACACTGGACGTCAAAAGTTCACTCAAGCAGATGGACGCGTGGATCGTTTCAACAAAAAATACGGTCTCAAATAATCATAAAAAAGAACAGTTTCGACTGTTCTTTTTTGTTTCTTGAAATCAACTGCTGTTTTCATGTTCCAGACTCATACTCTTCGAAAATCTCTTCGGTAATTTAATGTTAGTGGATTTATACTAACAATAGACTTTTAACCCCAAAATTGATAAAATAGGAAAGAAAATAAGATAAAAGGAAACTGTAAATCACTATGATGAACATGCAAAACATGATGCGCCAAGCACAAAAACTTCAAAAACAAATGGAACAAAGCCAAGCTGAGCTTGCTGCTATGCAATTTGTTGGCAAATCTGCTCAAGACCTTGTTCAAGCGACCATAACAGGTGACAAAAAAGTCGTCAGCATTGACTTCAATCCAGCTGTCGTTGACCCTGAAGATCTTGAAACTCTTTCTGATATGACCGTTCAAGCTATCAATGCTGCTCTTGAACAAATCGATGAAACTACCAAGAAAAAATTAGGTGCTTTCGCTGGGAAATTGCCATTCTAAGCATAAGAAAAACAAGCATTCAAGAGAATACTTGCCTATCGTGGGAGGAACAACTGTTCCTCTTTTTGATTACTAAAAATTAAAGAATTCCATGGCCTGTTTGAAAAGCAATTCCGTATACTCTGGGTCTTCTTGGGCAATGGTAACCTGGTCTTGAATCATTTCCAAGTCATCTGTTATCATTCCATCTGCTCCTAGCTGAACGGATTTATCAAAGGACTCTGAACTATTGATGGTCCACACGTACAATTTCTGATCGGTATTCCAAAGCTTATTGACAAAATTTTCATCCAAAGTTGAATACTCCATGGTATAACCTGTAGCCTTAGTTCTTGGAAAGATACTATTGTAAGGTAGGATGAAATAGACTGGAATTTGAGAATCGTAGGCTAACACCTGATCAATCACATGGTAATCCAAGGATTGCATTTGGTGACCATTCTGCTTAAGAACAGTTCCATATTTTTCCATAAAGCGTTTCATCAAATCTGGGCTGTCTTTTCGACTGGTTTTTATCTCAATGAGGAGTTTTTGATGCAATTCATTGGCTTTATTGAGATAATCATCAAAACTAGACACCTTGCTATGATAACCATTTTCTGAAATATTGAGTTTAGTTAATTCTTCCAAAGTTAAATCTTGGGGGTTGGCATTAACTCCTGTCAGATTCTTGATATTGGCATCATGCATCATGACAAACTGGCCATCTTTTGTTTCCTGAACATCTGTCTCAACGAAGTCTGGACTTAGTTGAGCCGTCTTTTCTAAAGATTGGACTGTATTTTGGACACCATTCTTATTGGATACTCCCCTATGAGAGATAATTAAAGGTTTATTGGCGACTGGAGCTTCTAAATAAACATAACCCTCAAGAGCGAAAAAGATACAAGCACAGCCCATCACTCCCCATCTCATCCAGTGGTCTTTCTTTCTCCTTGGTGTGATTTCTAGTTCTTCTCCTGTTAAGAAGGAAACAAACTTAATAAGGAAGTAAGTCAAGGCTATGTAGTGGAAATTCTTAATCAAGACAAAGTTGATAATTCCCAGTACAAGAGATTCCTTATGGGTCAGACCATCCATCAGCACCTGACTTGCTAGGATTGGAATCAACAGAAGAATAAAAAATAGATAGGTTTTGACGACAATCCAAAGCAAGTTCCAAGTATAAAACCAGGAGTGCTTTCTGGTCTTCTCTAGACTGTATCTGACAGCTTCTTTGACTGTTTTCTTTTCAAATAAAAGCTGAGGTAGGGCAAACATGAAACGCACTGAAATGTAAAATAGAAGTAAAGCTAGAATAGTAACCACTATACCTACAAGCCAATACTTGTCTTCCACATAATCAACGATAAAGTCCGGAATGACAATTTTATTGAGGTAATAAATCTTTAAAATCTTTCGAATCAATGGAAAGAGCATCATGACATAAAAGAAGATAAAGGCCATTTTGGAAATCGTCACTTGCTTCATAAACAAGAAACTTTGTCGAAAGACCTTGCGACTGTACTCTAGCAAGGTTCTCCTTTCGTGATAGAGGAGGTGTCGAGCTCCGATAAAGAGAAGTCCTATCTGGTAATAGGCGATCAATAAATTAACGATTACCAGAACAAATAAAGCAAGACTAACAAATGGCGACCCTTTTATAATGGCAAAAATATTGTTGTATGAAAGAAAGAGATAACCTGTCTGACGGAGTAAAAGTCCAGCAATCCAAGAATTAAGTGGTAACCAGACAAACTCAATCATCATGAATATCAAGAAAAAGAGAAAGAGAATTTTATCTAGATTAAAGTAGATTTTCCTAAAACCTAGATTTTTAGGTTTTTCAGGTTTCATAGGCACTCCTAGTCAAATAATTGAGACAAGTCTAGGCCACCAAAAGGATTGTTTGAAAGACTACTTTCTGCCCCTAACAATTCTCTAGCTTGATCTGACTCTAGAAAGGACTCGTAAACACGCGCCGTCATCCGAGCATCCTCTAAACTATTATGGGACTGTCCTTGAAATCCGAGAAATGAGGCAACAGTTTGCAATTTGAGATTGGCAATACCATGTAAATCCGAACTGCGACGTTCAAAAGCTTCATCATACAGATCAACCATGTACTGTTGGCTGTAATCTAAACCATGCTCCACTAAAATAGGTAAATCACTTTTAACAGCATTGTAGCCTATCATCGGCAAAGAACCCACAAACTCTTGGAATTCCTTGATAACTTTCTCCACTGGTGGAGCATCTTTTAAGGTCTCAGCTGTAATTCCCGTCAATCCATTGATAAAACTCTTTAGAGGCACACTAGTATGGACATAGGAATCATAGGCGTCGATTTCCCGACCATCTCTAAAACGCACTGCCGATACTTGAATCAAGTGTGTTTGTCCTTCATGCTGATTAAATTCTAAGTCAAAAGCAATGTAATCTTCTAATCGTTCCATTTTCTACCTCTCCTATACTGTCTCTCTTCTTATTTTACTTGAGCAACTATACTATTTAGATTAGAAATAAAAGAAGCCATCAGGTTAGCATTTAACCTAAACAGCTCCTTGATTATCCTCCAAATAAACGAGCAAAAAAGCCTTTCTTAGTGGATTGGACTTCTTCTTTTGCTTGGTCCAGCTCTAGCTTAAGATTTTCTTGATCCTTCATGGCTTGAAGAGTCAATTGTTGCTGCTGATCAAGTTGTTTGTCTTTCTCAGCAATCTGACGGTCTTTGATGCGCATCTGCTCGTCTTTTTCTGATAACTGACGATCCTTGGCTTTTAATTGTTCATAGAGACGAAGAATTTCTGCATTCTTCTCATCAACCAGAATCTCCATCAGTTCACGTTGCTTGACATCTTCACTGACAGGCTCATCTTCAAAAATCGTTTTTTTATAGATTTCTTCTAGCTTAATCAAGCCACTTCTGGTAACGACTGTTACCCCTTTGTCATTTTTATCTGTGTCTTCTTCTGGTAATTCTTTGACACGGTTATTGATTGCTTGGCGAGATAATCCTAAGACCTCTGCAATCTCACTGACGGTCATTTCAATACTCATAATATCCTCTGAAACGTTTTCTAGCTTTTCTTTACTTAAATCTTATCATAAGCTAGAAAAACTGTCAAATTTTCGCTTAATTTAAGGCCTTCAAAAAGGCTAATAAGACTTGAGCAGAGCGACGTCCAGCTTCGATAATAAACTCATCAAAAGAGATGTTTGCTTCATGGTTGGCATTATCACTCATAGCTCGAATGACTAAAACTGGAAGATTAAGGGCATGCGCTGCCTGAGCAATAGCTGCCCCCTCCATCTCAACAGCCAAAACATCTAGAAAATGGGACTTAATCGCTTCTATCTTGTCATTTCCTGCAACAAAACTATCTCCTGTAGCAATCAAACCAAGATGCCAGTTCTGATCCAATTGAGATAGACTCTCTTGAATTTTGGCAACAAAGGTTTTATCTGATTCGAAATACAGCGGTTGTTGCGCCATTTGTCCATAAGCATAGCCAAAAGCTGTAACATCCACGTCATGATAGGCTAATTTGTCAGCAATCACGACATCCCCAACAGCAATACCTTCTGCTACTGCCCCAGCTGATCCCGTATTAATAAGAGCATCCACTTGGAAATGATCAGCTAAAATCGCCACACTCATAGCAGACATCACCTTACCAATTCCACTTTCTACAAGAACGACTTCATGAGAGGCAATGGTTCCTGTGTGATAGGTATTGCCTAAAACAACTTGCTCTTGGGCATTGTCTAGATGCTGGACCAGATAAGCCAGTTCTTCTGGCATAGCCGCAATAATTCCAATTTTCATTTCAATTCCTTTTCTATTACAAAAGTTTCATTGCTAAGACAAGCAAGATCAAGAGAAAGATGACTGCAAATAAAATCTTATTTAATTTAGAATTGAAGACATTTCTCTTGGTATTTTCAATGCGACGGCTTTTATGAATAGACGGTTCGACCTGAATCTTCAAGGTTTCTTGGCTAAAGCCATGATCCTTAGGATTGGCATAACCAAAACGGGAAGAAGAGGTTGGTAAAATCTTGGTCTCCTCATCATCTAGCAAAGGGGGACCCGAAATTTTTTCGCCTCTATTAGCTCTTTCAATCATTTCATCCGTTAATAAAGGTTTACCCATACTGACCTCCTCTATTTTTTGTTCAATTCCCAATACTGAACAGCCATAATTGTCTTGGCATCACAGATATGACCTAATTTGATTAATTCCTTAGCTTCTTCTAGGCTCACTTCAAGTACTTCCAAGGTCTCATCCTCGTCCTGCGGGCGCGGGTTTTCAACCTTTGTCAAATCGCTTGCTAGGTAAAGTTTTAACTTTTCATTACAAAAGCCAATAGCTGAATAAAAGTCATACAAGAGTTCTAACTTCCCTGTATAGGCTGTTTCTTCCTCCAGTTCACGCAGAGCTGCTGCCACAGGGTCTGTATTTTCTCCTACTTCCAATTTCCCAGCTGGAATTTCGTAAGAGACTGCCTCAATGGCCTTGCGGTACTGCTTGACCAAGATAAGTTTTTGCTCATCCGTTACAGCTAAAACACAGACAGCTCCATTGTGGAAAATCAAATCACGTTGAGCAGTTCCCTTACCTTCTGGTAATTCAACCTGATCTTGAACCAGTTTAAATATTGGTCCTTGATAGATTTCTTTTCGGCTAAGCGTTTTTTCTTCAAATTCCATGATAGACTCCTACTGATTCTTAGGATGATGAGGAAGGCGTGTTGCATATTCGTCTTTATTGACCTGACGACCGCGACCAATAGCAATAGCATCCGCTGGCACGTCTTTAGTAATAGTTGAACCAGCACCAACGAGGGAATTGTCACCAAGTTCTACTGGCGCAATAATGGTTGAATTTGAACCAACAAAGACATTGTTTCCAATGACTGTCTTGTATTTGTTTTTGCCGTCATAGTTAACTGTAATGGTTCCAGCACCAAAGTTAACATGGCTACCCACTTCACAGTTTCCGATATAAGTCAAATGACCAGCCTTGGTATTCTCACCGATTGAAGAGCCTTTCACCTCAACAAAGTTCCCAATGTGGACTTGGGTAGCTAGGCTTGAACCTGGACGAATGTGGGCATAAGGACCGACTGTCACACCGTCCGCAACACTACTTTCCTCAATCATAGAGTTGGTAATAACAGCTCCTGCTCCGATAGTACTATCCACTACATAAGTACCGTTTGTCAAAACAGTTTCAGCACCAATTTTCGTTTGCCCCTTCAAGGTAACATTGGCTTCGATTTGAACTTCAGGAGCAATCTCAACATCAATATCGATATAAGTTGCTTCTGGATTGACAAAACTAACACCATTGACCATGTGTTGATGATTGATGCGACGACGCATGACTGACTCAGCAGTCGCAAGAGCCACACGGTCGTTTACTCCAAGACTCTCATCAAAATCTTTCAAAGTATAAGCACCAACTTTTTCACCAGCTTCACGGAAAATTCCAATGACATCTGTGATATAGTATTCGCCTTGAGCATTGTTGGTATTAATATTTTTCAAAGCCTCAAACAAACGCTCGTTGTCAAAAACATATGTTCCAGTGTTGATTTCCTTGATTTGTTTTTCAAAATCTGTAGCATCCTTTTGCTCAACAATGCGAAGAACCTCAGCATTGTCATTACGAACAATTCGTCCATAGCCAAATGGATTATCCGTTTCAGCAGTCAAGATAGTAGCCACATTTTTATGATTGATGTGGAAATCAATCAAGTTTTTCAAGCTTTCACCTGTGATCAAAGGAGTATCTCCTGCGATGACCAAGGTGTGCCCTGACAAACCTTCCAAAATTGGCTCTGTCATCATAACTGCATGACCGGTACCTAACTGTTCAGATTGAGTCACAAATTCTGTCTGTCCAGCCAAGACCTCTTCAACCAATTCCGCCTTGTGTCCTACAACTGTTACTGTCTTTTCAGGCTGGATAGCTCCCACACTACGGAAAACATGCTCCAGCATAGAAATACCCGCAACCTTGTGCAACACTTTTGGCAAATCAGATTTCATGCGAGTTCCTTTACCCGCTGCTAAAATAATGGCATAATTTGACATAATCTTCTCTTTTCTCTAGAAATTCCCTTTTATTATACCATATTTCAAATCATTCCGCGCTCTTGAATGAAAAAATGCTCTAAAGTCCTTTCTTAACCCATTTTTTGAGTATTTTTTTTGATTTTTTCTCATTTTTAAGGTAAAATTATGAGATATGAGAAAGAAAATAAATCCGCTTATTTTGTTTGGTTTTTTTGGGATTATGATTTTCACTTTAATCCTGAATCGCCCTCGTTTTGAGGACCATCCTGTAAAAACAAAGTCAAATATCGCGCAAGTAGAAACGCAAGCGCTACATAATATAGATAAACCGGTGATTGATGTTTCTGGTTGGCAACGTCCTGAGGAAATCAATTACGATACTCTCTCCCAAAACATTTCTGGAGCTATTGTTCGCGTCCATAGTGGTGCTCAAACGTCCAAAGAGAACGATGCTTCCTATGTTAATGGTGTTGATAAGGCCTTTAAAACCCATATCACTGAGTTTCAAAAACGAAATGTCCCAGTTGGTGTCTATGCCTATGTAGCTGGAAAAAGTATCCAAGAAATGGAAAAGGCTGCTGAAGTTTTTTATAATGCTTCATCGCCATACAGCCCTAGCTACTATTGGCTAGACGTGGAAGAAAAAACCATGTCCAATATGAACGAAGGGGTTGAAGCTTTTCGTGCAAAACTAGAATCGCTAGGTGCTAAAAATATCGGAATCTACGTTGGGGTCTACTTCATGGAAGAACACAGTATTAATACAGACAAGTTTACGTCTGTATGGATTCCTTCCTATGGTTCTGACTCAGGATTTTACGAAGCAACTCCTAAGACTGATTTAGATTACGACATTCACCAGTACACTTCTAAAGGAAAAATTGCTGGTTTTGACCACGATTTGGATATTAACGTCATCTCTTCTTTAAAAAATAAGGAAGAAACCTTTAGAAAACTATTTTTAAAACCTTAAAAGCATTTGTTTCTCATTTGCTTTTTCTTTTTGTTTTAGATTGTGATACAATATAGTAAGGATTTTTTGAAATAGAAATAGTTGGAGGAACAATATGCTCTCATGGTTAGCACGTGTTATTAAAGGGATTGTGATTGCTCTTGGATTTATTCTACCGGGAATTTCCGGAGGGGTTCTAGCAGCAATCTTAGGTATTTATGAACGAATGATTGGCTTTCTAGCCCATCCCTTTAAAGACTTTAAAGAAAATGTTTTGTATTTTATTCCAGTTGCCATCGGCATGCTTCTGGGGATCGGCTTATTTTCCTACCCGATTGAATACCTACTTGAAAATTATCAGGTCTTTGTCTTATGGAGCTTTGCGGGTGCCATCATTGGTACAGTTCCTAGCCTCCTCAAAGAATCAACTCGAGAATCTGACCGAGACAAGATTGATTTGGCTTGGTTCTGGACAACCTTTATCATTTCTGGATTAGGACTCTATGCCTTAAATTTTGTCGTTGGAACCTTAAGTGCCAGCTTTCTTAATTTCGTCCTAGCAGGTGCACTGCTGGCTCTTGGCGTATTAGTTCCTGGCCTCAGTCCATCAAACCTACTTTTGATTTTGGGACTCTACGCTCCTATGTTGACTGGTTTTAAAACCTTTGACCTCTTGGGAACCTTTTTCCCAATTGGAATCGGTGCAGGTGCAACTCTCATCATTTTTTCAAAATTGATGGATTATGCCTTAAACAACTACCACTCACGCGTCTATCATTTCATCATCGGTATCGTCCTATCAAGTACCCTTTTGATCTTGATTCCAAATGCAGGAAATGCTGAAAGTATCCAGTACACCGGTACTTCTCTTGTCGGTTATGTCATCATCGCCTTCTTCTTTGCGCTGGGAATCTGGCTTGGTATTTGGATGAGCCAATTGGAGGATAAGTATAAATAATGGCAAAAAAAGTTAAAGTCAAAAAAACATTGGTGGAACAAATCCTGTCCAAAGCAGGTATCCCACATCAGGGGATTCAAATCAATGCCCTAGAAGGAGAGCTTCCTCAAGATTATGAACGAGATCAGATTTTCAAAACCTTGGCTCTTTTGGGAGATAAAACAGGACCGATTATCGGAATTGTGCCTATCACTCAACATTTGTCTGAAAAGAAACTAGCTAAAATTTCTGGCAATAAAAAAGTGAGCATGATTCCACAAAAGGACTTGGAAAAAACAACTGGTTACATTCATGGAGCCAATAATCCTGTCGGAATTCGTCAGAAACACAATTACCCCATTTTTATCGATAAGATTGCTCTAGACTTGGATCAAATGATTGTCTCTGCTGGAGAAGTTGGTCACAGCATTATCGTCGCGCCACAAGAATTGGCCAGCTTTGTAAAGGCCGACTTTGTAGATATCTTGGAGGACAACAAGTAATGAAACTCTACTTTGTCCGCCACGGTCGCACCGTCTGGAACCAAGAAGGTCGCTTTCAAGGTGCTAGTGGAGATTCTCCCCTTCTTCCTGAATCCATTGACACCCTAAAACAACTTGGCCAGTATCTCAAGGAAATTCCTTTTGATCAGATTTATTCAAGTGATTTACCTCGAGCGGTCAAATCTGCTGAGATTATCCAAAGTCAACTCCAGACGCCCTGTCCTTTAAAAAGCGTTCCCAACCTCCGTGAATGGCAGCTGGGGAAGTTGGAAGGTTTGAAAATTGCAACCTTGGAAGCTATTTACCCGCAACAAATCAAAGCTTTCCGATCTAATCTTGCTCAATTTGACACTCAAATGTTCGGAGCCGAATCCCTCTATAGCACAACACAACGGACCATCCAATTTATCAAATCATTAAAAGATAGTCCTGCTGAGCGTATTTTAATTGTCGGTCACGGTGCCAATCTTACTGCCAGTCTTCGTACTCTTCTAGGTTATAAAGAACCACTTCTTCGTAAAGATGGCGGTCTAGCAAATGCCAGCCTGACAATTCTAGAAACCCATGATTTTGAAACATTTACTCTCGATACTTGGAATGATACTTCCTATCAATAACAGAACTTGATTTTCGCGTCAAGTTCTTTTTAGTTTTGAAAGATTATCCGTGAATTTCTTGCTTATTTATGATAAAATGGGAGTATCGCAAAAAATGACTCATCGTATTCAGTTTTGAGTAAAACTAGGAGGATCCCATGTCAACAGAACATATGGAAGAACTAAATGACCAGCAGATCGTTCGCCGTGAAAAAATGGCTGCGCTCCGTGAACAAGGAATCGATCCCTTTGGAAAACGTTTTGAACGTACTGCAAATTCACAAGAATTAAAAGATAAATATGCTGACCTCGATAAAGAACAATTACATGATAAAAACGAAACAGCTACTATCGCAGGACGCTTGGTAACCAAACGTGGTAAAGGTAAAGTTGGATTTGCCCACCTTCAAGACCGCGAAGGTCAAATCCAGATCTACGTTCGTAAGGATGCTGTCGGTGAAGAAAACTACGAAATCTTCAAAAAAGCAGACCTTGGTGACTTCCTTGGTGTCGAAGGTGAAGTGATGCGTACGGATATGGGAGAACTCTCTATCAAGGCTACTCACATCACACACTTGTCTAAGGCTCTTCGTCCTCTTCCAGAGAAATTCCACGGTTTGACAGACGTTGAAACCATTTACCGTAAACGTTACCTTGACTTGATTTCTAACCGTGAAAGCTTTGAGCGCTTTGTCACTCGTTCAAAAATCATCTCTGAAATCCGTCGTTACCTTGACCAAAAAGGTTTCCTTGAAGTGGAAACACCTGTTCTTCATAATGAAGCCGGTGGTGCTGCAGCCCGTCCATTTATAACCCACCACAATGCCCAAAACATTGACATGGTGCTTCGTATCGCGACTGAGCTTCACTTGAAACGCCTTATCGTGGGTGGTATGGAACGTGTCTATGAAATCGGCCGTATCTTCCGTAACGAAGGAATGGATGCTACTCATAACCCTGAGTTTACTTCTATCGAAGTTTACCAAGCTTATGCAGACTTCCAAGACATCATGGACTTAACTGAAGGTATTATCCAACACGCTGCTAAATCAGTCAAAGGCGATGGCCCAGTTAACTATCAAGGTACTGAAATCAAAATCAACGAACCATTCAAACGTGTTCACATGGTTGATGCTATCAAGGAAATTGCTGGTGTCGATTTCTGGCAAGATATGACTTTTGAAGAAGCAAAAGCTATCGCTGCTGAGAAGAAAGTTCCAGTTGAGAAACACTACACTGAAGTTGGCCACATCATCAATGCTTTCTTTGAAGAGTTTGTTGAGGAAACCTTGATCCAACCAACCTTTGTCTATGGACATCCAGTAGCTGTATCTCCACTGGCTAAGAAGAATCCTGAAGACGAACGCTTTACTGACCGTTTTGAGCTCTTCATCATGACTAAGGAGTACGGTAATGCCTTTACTGAGTTAAATGATCCAATCGACCAACTTAGCCGTTTTGAAGCCCAAGCTAAAGCTAAAGAACTTGGTGACGATGAGGCAACAGGTATCGACTACGACTATATCGAAGCCCTTGAATACGGTATGCCACCAACAGGTGGTTTGGGAATCGGTATCGACCGTCTTTGCATGCTCCTCACTGATACAACTACTATCCGTGACGTATTGCTCTTCCCAACAATGAAATAGATTCTTATCCTCTGGTACTTGCCAGAGGATTTTTTTATAGTAAAAAGAAATAGACTGAAGTTTTCACCTCAGTCTATTTTTTATCAAACTTTAGAAAGGAAGTTTCTTTCTTAGTCTTCTTTTTTCTTACGAGCTACAAGTCCGAATGCACTCAACATTCCAAGAAGTCCAAGACTAGCTAGACCAGCCTTATCTTCTGTACCAGTATTTGGTAATTCCTTCTTATCATTTTCTACAGTTGTTTCACTAACTGCTTGATTTGATTCTGTTCGACTTACCTGAGTTGGATTAACTACTGGTTTTTCTGGATTTGAAGGACGAACTGGCGAAACAGGTTGCTCAGAACGAGTTGGGGTAACTACTTTCTTATAGGTATGAATCACATTGCCATTTTTATCTGTCTTAGTGCCAGTATATTCATAACCTTCTAAAGTCTTAGGTCCATGGCTACCATTCTCCTCTGGAGAAATTTCTTTACCATCACCATCTTGGTAACGTGTTACGATATGAGTAGTTGAACTACCGTTATTGCCTTGATTATTACCTTGATTATCACTATGATTAGATTTAGGAGTAACTTTCACAGGAACATCCACTGTCACTTTACGTCCGTCTGGTAACTCTAATTCTACTGTTACAGATGGTTTGTCTCCAGGTGTATTTGTTTTTGGAATTTCGCCCACTTTAGTAATCTTCCATCCTTCTGGAAGGTCCACATGTTTTTTCACCATATCCTCTGTAATTGGTGTACCAACTTCAACAACAATCGGTGTTGTTTTCGGAGTAACAATGACCGGAACTTTGACTGTAACACGTTTTCCTCCTGGTAATTCAATTACTACTGGAATACTTGGTCTTTCTCCTGGTACATCTGTAGATGGTTTATCCCCAATACTAATGATTTTTCCACCTTCTGGTATTTGGATATGTTTTTCAACATCTTCATTTGTAATTGGCTCACCAAGTTTCTTAACAATATCTTTGATAGGCGTTACCTTGACAGGAACCTCTACTTCTATTTGTTTACCATTAGGAAGTTCAATTTTAACTTTGACTGTACCTTTATCTCCTGGAGTATTTACTTCTGGAATTTTACCTACTTCAACAATTTTACCACCTTCTGGAACCTTCACGTGTTTTCCAATATCTTCTTTTGTTAATGGAGTATCTGTGACAGGTGTTTCAATTCCTGTAGCTGGTGTTACATTTACAGGAACATCAACAGTAATTGTTTTTCCATTTGGTAATTCAACCGTTACTTTAACTGGAGCTTTCTTACCTGGAGTTGTCAAATCTGGAATGTTTGTAACTCCCGTTACTTTTCCACCTTCTGGAATCGTGATTCCTTTTGTATAATCCTCTGGGGTTAATGGAGTATTCGTAACTGGGGTTTCGATGCCTTTAACTGGTGTTACATTCACAGGAACATCAACAGTAATTGTTTTTCCATTTGGTAAAGTAACAGTAACTTTAACAGGATCTTTCTGACCTGGTGTTGTTAAGTCTGGAATGTTTTCAACATTCGTTACCTTACCACCTTCTGGAATCGTGATTCCTTTTGTATAATCCTCTGGGGTTAATGGAGTATTCGTAACTGGGGTTTCAATTCCATTTACTGGAGTGACATTAACTGGAACATCAACAGTAATTGTTTTTTCATTTGGTAAAGTAACAGTAACTTTAACAGGATTTTTCTGACCTGGCGTTGTTAAATCTGGAATATTTTCTACATTGGTTACTTTACTGCCTTCTGGAACTTTAACATATTTAGCAATATCCTCTTTTGTTAAAGGTGTATTCGTTACTGGCGTTTCAATTGGTGTTGGTTTAGCTTCTACCACCTTAATCGTTGCCGGAACTTCTACTAATACATTTCCATTTTTATCTTTTACAACAACAGTTACTGGTTTATCTCCAACAGTTGTTGCATCAAATGGTTCTGTTTGTCCTTCTGGAACTTTGTATTCAAATGTTGAACCTTCTAGATAATCACTTGGAGTAATACTATCTCTGGCTTGTGGTTTTTCAGTTGGATTTACAGGAATTAATTGTTCTTTACCTTCCACTACTTTAACCTTAGCTGGAACTTCTACAAGTTTATCTTCTCCGTCTTTTGCTTCTACAATAACATCTTTTTCGCCTGATGTTGTTGTATCTACTGGGGTCTTATATTTGAATGTTACTCCATCTGGATATTGTTCAGGGTCAATACTCTTAGATGCGTCTGGCTGTTTGTTTGATTTGTCGACTGGCACATATTGTGTCTTAGGTTCTACAACCATTACTTTTGCAGGAATTTTCGCAATGACTTTATCTCCAATTTTTGCTACTACTACAACGTCTTTTTCGCCTGGCGTTGTTGTGTCTACTGGAGTTTCATAAGAAAACTCTGTTCCTTTAGGGAATGCTTTAGGGTCAATACTTCCTTCAACACTTGGTTGTTTTTTCTCCTTATCTACTGGCACAAATTGTGGATAGCTTTCTACCACACGTACAGTTGCAGGAACTTCTTCAATAGGATTCCCATCTTTATCTTTTACAATGACATTGACTGTATAATCACCAGGTGTTGTTGTATCAATTGGTGTTTTCGGATCATATTCAAATGTTGAACCATCCGGATATTCAGTTTTGTCGATACTGTTTTCTGGATTTGGTTGTTTATTATTTTCATCCACTGGAACAATTTGTGGAACTCCCTCAACAACAGTAACAGGAACTTTAACCACCGTTGTTTTTTCTTCTCCACCAACAGTGTACTTGACAGTAACATTTACATCCGTATCATCTGATAAATCTGGATTGTCTACATTCTCATCGATACTTACATTAGTAACATTTTCTGGAAGTTTTCCTTTGAAAGTACCATCTGCAATAGCTTCTTTTGCTTTGGCAAGGGCTTTTTCTTTTGCTTTTTCTTTATCGCTATCTTTTGCAACGAAAATTCCTTTTGGTGTTGGTTTTGGTAAAACTGTTACTTTAACTTTTACTGGTTCTGTTAAAGTTTCTCCATTTTGATCCGTATAAGTTACTGGAACAGTTACTTCTTTCACACCTGGTTTAGCTGTAATATCTTTTGCTAAATCTTTTGGTTCACCTTTCGTTCCATTTTCCCCTGGAGTAACCGCATCTGTTATATCCTTAGCAGTCAATTCATCTCCTTCAAATACAACTTTAGAGGTTGGAGTTGAACCAACTACATTTACTGGAACATCCACATTCACAGAAATATCATCAATCACTTTTCCAGTAGCATTATCTCTGTATTTAACAGTTACGGTTACTGGAGTTTGTTGACCATTTTTATCAGTTTTTGGAGTTGCAATCGCATCATCTGTTATAAATGGAGTTACCCCTTCAGGCACATTTGTTAGTCCAGTAATTGCTTTATTAACATTTTCGCGAATCGCATCGATTAATTTCTCATTTGATGTACCATTTAAGACTGTCACGCCTTTTGGTGCTGGTTTTGGAAGAACTTTAACAGTCACTTCAACCGGTTCATCCCGTTTAAATTTATCTGCCCCATAAGTAACCGTTACCGGCACTTTAATCTCTTGACCTGCTTTACCATCAGTAGAAATAGTGCTGACATCAGGATTCGTGACTTTACCGTCCTTACCAGGTGTAACAGCTCCTCCTACTTTTTCTGCAGACGGCTTATCACCTTCTACTACATATACAGTTTTTGCAGTTGATACACGTGGTTGAACTTTAATGGTAAACTCTTGAGTGATGTTGTCATCAGTATCTTTCTTCGTATCAAATACTGGGTCTTTATCAAATGGATTGTCGACAATATCATATCCCATAGATTTCAACACATCGATATGAGTTTGTACATCACTTTCAGAAATGGTTTCACCTGATTTACCAGTTAAAGTCAATGCATGGTCGGTTAATTCAGTTTCTGTTTGAGTTTTTGGATCTACAGAAACGAATTTAACTTTTGCTTTTTGATCATCTTTGTCATAGGTAATCTTGATATTTGCTTTTGGATCCGTAATTTTTGGTGGTTTATAACCTTGTGCTGGATTTGCAGGATTTACAGGTTCTAATGGTGTTCCATTGCCATCTTTTGGAGTATATCCATCTTTATGAGGAATGATTTGTGTAATTTCACCAGTCTTGGTTGGATCATTTGGATCATTAGGGAATGGAATTGGATCTCCGTCTTTACCAGTTGTTGGATCTACTGGAATCCAGCTTCCAATCTTCGTATACGTTACTTTATCAGTTTCATCAGGAATTACTTTTGTATCTTTTGTAGGAGTTGCTGCTTCTTTTGCTGGAATTTCTTTCTTATCAGCAATATATCCTTGTAGAACATCTACTCCGACTTTATCCCATGTTTTATTTGTACTTTCCCAATCTGTATAGGTTACTTCTTTTGTAACAAGATTAACGGTCGCTTTTCTTGTAAATGGTACCGTTTGTACTGTATCATCTTTTGCTTTTTCTTCGGTTGCTGTATCAGAATCTTTCTTCACATATGAAATCACACGTTTAGCAGTTGTGTTCAAATCAGACTCTGCTAATCCCTCTGGCCATTTCAAATCTGGATTTTCACCATTTGGATCTACTGGACTATCTTTTTCATGAGGTGTTGATGAAGGAACTTCAACGATTCTAGGTTTAACAACAATCTTAAAGGTTTGAGAAGGTGCTGATGTACCATCTTGTGCATTGATATCTTCCTTATCATCAAAGGTTGGATGATGATTATCTTGAGTATGATATTCATCACTTTCTACTTCATAACCTTGATTTTTAAGTTCTTTGATTTTGTTATCAATATCTGTACTTGCTGGTAATTCTGAACCAGATTTACCAGTTAAATCAAAACTAGAAACTACCTCATTTGCAGCTCCATCGATTTTCTTCTCAATCACTACTTTAGCTGTTTGAGTAGAAGGTGTGTACGTAATTGGTGATTCACCGAATTTATCCGTTGGTGTAAATCCATCCGGTACTTTATAACCTTGAGTTGGATCATTTGGATTTTTTGGTGTCAATTCTTTTCCGTTATATACTGGAGTATAGCCTGGAACATAAGGAATTGTTATTGTACTAAAATCACCTGGAACTGTTGGGTCATTTAGATTATTTGGATAAGGAATTTTATCTTGAGCACCATTCGGTTTCTTACCTTCTGGATAGTTTGGTACAAATGAACCAATTTCTTTATAAAGAACTTTAGTAACTTCTGGAGTAACTGTTCCATCTTCTCCAGGAACTGGCGCTTCTTTTTCAGCTACTGTTTTATCTGTCGCATTTACTAATAAGTAATTTTCTACTACTGGTGATTCAACAGCATTGAATTTACCTTTTGTTCCGTCAGCTGTAGCATCTGTTAATTTATCAGCTTCTTTGTAAACTTCCCAATCAGAGTACGTTACTTCTTTTGTTTCAGGGTTAACGGTTGCTGTACGTTTGTAAGTTACTTTTTGCACCTTTTCAGCATATAAAGGAGTAGCATTATCTTTGTTTGCATCTTCTTCTTTCAAATACTTAATTGTACGTGTAACTTCTTTAACTAAGTCCTCACGAGTAACTCCTGCTGGATATTTACCAAGATTTTCATCTCCTTCTTTTACAGGTGTATCTGCTGTTTTTGGAGATACTGGCGCTTTTGTACTTGGATTTGTTGGGTCAGTAGTTACTGTAGGATCAACTTTAATTAGGTCTAAGACATGGACGGTAACATTTGTTTCTGTTGATTGCTTGCCTTCACTATCAGTTGATTGAACTTTTACAGTGTAATCTCCAACTTTAGTTGTATCTAGATTACCTGCATCACTTACTGCTATTGTTGGTTTAGTAGAATCAACTCCATCACGATCATCTTCTAAGTCAGTTGCTGATGGTTTCGCTTTTTCTAGAACTTTCTCATTGTTCCATTTATCAGCTTCTTTGGTTTTATAAACATATAAATCTTTTTTCTCAACTGCTACTGTTGGAGCTTCGTTTAGAACATTAGCATAAGCTGGATCTGATTCGTTACCTGCTTTATCAAGCACAGTAACTTTGATACGTTTGTCAGGATTTGTTGTCTCATTCGCTTCTGTCAAATCTGTTCCTTTTGGAACTGGTACCACTAATTTACCATCACGTTCTTCAACTTTTGTAGTACCAATATACCAACCATCTTCTTTTTTGTTGAGTGTAATTGGAGTTTTACTATTTGGTAAAGTAACTTTCATTGAAGTTAATCCACCAATAGCTGCACCGATTTTATCTACTGCTTTATCTACTGTTTCAGCGCCAGCCGTGTGTGCTCTATCTACTCCATTATTTTTATCATTTTCAGCAACATCTTTTTTCTCACGTGCTTCATTTGTTAACTCTGTATTTTTTGTTGGAATAGATACTAGCAATTCTTTTGCTTGATTTTGATCTTTTTTCTCACCACGAATACTGTCTGTATGCACGGCTTCTACTGTTGGTGTATCTGGTCTTTTAGTATCGATATAAATCGTTTTATTGTAGTAGTAATCAGGCTGGTCAGTGTTTCTTAAACCATTAACTACTGGATGATATTTTCCATCAGCATTTGAAACATCTCCCGTATTTAAAAGTTGATTATCTTTTCCATCACTTAAACCATTTGGTAAGTAAGTTCTCACTTTAAAGGTTGCAGTACCTCTGTAATTATCAGTTGTTGTAAATGGCAATCTAAATTTACGGACTCCATCATTTTTACCATTATTTGATCCGATACCAATATATGGATTCACTCCCGCATTATTTCCAGAGGTTTGATATTTAATTTTTAATTTTCTAGTACTTGCATCCCATGAAATATTCTGTGGAGCTACAGGTGTATCACCAAACCAAACCCAATCTTTTGGTTTTGTAATATTTTCTGGCAAATCCACACCTTCTGGAACTTCTATTTCAGTTTCCGCACTACCATAGTGACGAATCCCACCGACACTATTAACGGTAAATTCAAGTTCCCCTTTTTGTTTTGATTTATAGAGATTATCTTCGCCAAATCTACCTTCTTTACCATTGGTTTTAACGTTCGTAGTCATTTCTGTTCCTGAACCAACAGCTAAGTTAACAGCTCCAACAAAATAACCATCAGTTACAGTACTATTTGTATTTTTTAAATATGAGTTATTAATCGCTGTACCATCATCTAGAGCTTCTATTTCTACTTTTACTCTACTTGTAGTTTTTGGAATTTCATAAATGGCACGGTATTCAGTCCAACCATCACCATTTCCTCCATCCCCTGAAGGTGCTGAGATATGCTCTGCTTCATATTTTTCACCGATAGTATGGTCATCTCTAATACTAGAAATTTTTTCTCCAGTTACTGCATCGTACATTGTGATTTTTATTCGTTCACCTGTTCCAGCAGTACCCATATTTCCGTATGCACCACCAGTAATTGTACTTAACATTAATCTAGAGTTTCCATTAACTGCATATTCTTTAGAAAGCTTAGTACCTTTTTCACCTAATTCTAAGTAATATCCTTTAGGTAAATTATGTGTTCCAACATTTCCTGAATAGTTTACACCATTTCCATAGTTTTGATTTGCAGCATGAACTCCAAGCGGATTTGTTGCTGTTGGATTATCAGGATTATTATAGTTCCTTTTAATAGTTCCTTGATTATCATAAACCTTGCTTGGCTTCCCTTGATACTCCGCTTCACGTCCTGCATCTGCAACTGCTGCTTCTGGTTTAATAGCAGTTACTTTTCCTGCATTTCCGTTTGCATCTGTAATTTTCCAACCATTTATTTCATTAGAAATTTCTTTTTCTTTCCAGTTGTATGTAATACCACCTGTTAATAGTTGTGTAGTAGCTTTACCTGTCTTATCAGATAAAATACTTTTTGACCATTGTTTCTCAACTTTAGTACTTTTTTCTGTAGAGTTTGTAAAGTCAACATCTCCAAATTGATCTTTTGCACTTTCAAATACACCATCAGCTGGGTTATTTCCTGATCCTAATTTATTATTATTTGTTGGACCCTCTTTAGCAGGAATAATTGGATTTGCAGTTGTTGCTTCTCTAAAACCACTCTCCCCTTTACCTGGAATCTCTTTTCCATTTCGTAGATCTTGGTTTTTATTTACTTTTTCTTCTTCAGTTGTTTCTAATTTGATACTGTTTAGAATGCTAAGGTTACTTGAAAGTTGTGTAGCAAGTGCATCTACTTTAGCCTGTGTTTTTGCATCATCGTTCAAAAGTTCTTTTGCTTTATGAACCAAATTTTTAGCATCATCAATGACTGATTTTGTTTTCTTTCCTTCAGTTAATTGACTCAATCTACTTTCAGCTTTAGCAACTAAATCTTCTAACGATGCAGTATTAATAGTTACTTTTTCTGTCACTACATTTGGAGTTTCAACTGCATTTGCTTGTGTGTCAGTATCAGACTCTTTTAGAGAAGTATTATTTTGTCCATCGGGCTCTTTAGCAGTAGCAGATGCTTGTCCAGTAACTTCCTTAGAGGGTTCCGAGGACTTATCAGTTAGATTTTGAGAATTTTGAACTTCTGTAGGTTCTGAATTAATTACTGGTTCAGCCGCTTGGACGCTTCCTCCACCAAGGAAAAACAATCCAGTAGCCACAGCCACACTAGCTGCACCAAAACTAACCTTACGGATACTGTAACGAGTGAATTTCTCCATTTGCGATTGTTGAACATGTCGTCCTTTAGATTTAAACATAAATAGATTCCTCCAATATAATATATATTTGACATATGTTGTTTAAATATAAGAAATAGCCTAAAACTATAAATATATATAGCTATAGGTTATCTTCTATATTTAATATATTATCAAATAAAAATCAATATGTCAACTGATATACGATATTTGTATGATGAATGAGAAGAAAAAAGAAGGAACCGTCATTTAGATTCCTTCTTTCACTTCTTTTGTTGCTACATCTTCTCCAAACCATTTTTGGCTGATTTCCTGGAACTTTCCTTCTTGGTATAGTTCGATAAAGGCCTGGTTTAATGCTGTTAATAATCTTTTATCAGCTGGTCTAACTCCGACCGCAAAGGATTCACTTTCAAATCCTGCTGAAAAGACATTGTAGTCATTTAATATCCCCTCAGACTGGAGATAGTAATTAGCATACACTCGGTCAATCAACAAGGCATCAATCCGATCATTTTTCAAGTCAATCAAGGCCTCATTAAAACTCTGGTACTGATTAGCCTTCTGATCTTTGACACGATTTTTCAGTAAATCTGGCTGGGCTTCAAAGTCTAAATAACCAGAGGAACCTGCTTGGGCTCCCAAGGTCTTATCCTTCATATCCTCTACTGAACGAATCTGCTGGCTTTTCTTCGTAACCAGAACTTGCTGATTTTCCATATATGGAATGCTAAAGGCAACTTTCTCTCGGCGTTCATCAGTGGCAGAATAGCCATTCCAGATGGCATCAATGGTTCCATTTTGCAGTTCCGTCTCCTTCATATCCCAGTCAATGGGTTGAAATTGAACCTTAAAACCTAATTTTTCAGAGACAGCTTGTGCTAAGTCAATATCAAAGCCTGTATATTGGCCATTCTTTTCTTCAAAACCCATGGGTACAAAGGTATTGTCAAAACCAATAGTAATGGTCCCCTGCTCTTGATATTTATCCCAGTTATCCTGCTTTGGATCACTAGCCTTCTGAGTACAAGCTGTTAAAAAAAGAGTCAGGAGAGAAACCAATACTAAAGCAATTTTCTTATTAGTCATTGGCACCTCCTACTTGGGCTCAACCTTGAGAATCTGATCTGCGATATTTTCAGCGAACTGTAAATCGTGGGTAACCACAATCTGCGTCATGCCAAGTTCCCTATTTTGCAAGATCAGTTTTTCCACTTCCAAGCGCAATTCTGGATCAAGTGCAGAAGTTGGTTCATCGTAGCCAATGATTTCTGGGTCAATCATCATAGCACGCGCTAAGGCTACCCGCTGCTTTTGACCACCAGATAGTGAGAAAGGATAGGCGTCTGCATGACCAGCCAGTCCTAATTGTTCCAAAAGCCCTCGCGCCTTCTTCTCAGTCTCTTCTTGCTTCATTCTCATGGTTTTTACGGGCGATAAGGTCAAATTGTCTAGAACGGATAAATGAGGAAAAAGTTGAAAATCTTGGAATACAAATCCCAGTAAATTCCGCTTCTCTAGTTCATCCAGTTCTAAAGATTCTCCATTATAAAAGATTTGCCCTGAATCAATGGTTTCAAGACCCGCAAGCATACGTAAGAGGGTTGTCTTACCTCCACCAGAAGGCCCAACGATAGCTAGGATTTGCTTTTCAGGAATTTTTAGACTGAAATTGGATAAAATTTGCTTTTCACCAAAGACTTTATTGATATTTCGTAATTCTAACATGGCAGCCTCCTATCTATAGTAACTGTACTTCTTCTCAACTTTTTTGGCAAGAATGGTCACAATCCCAATCAAAATCAAGTAAATGGCTCCTGCTAAGAACATTGGAACCAGACTAGCATCACGGTTTGCAGCTGTTCGACTCGCCAAGATAAGGTCTGAAATACCTAGAGCATAGACCAGAGAAGTATCCTTGACCAAACTCATGACTTCGTTAAATACGCTAGGAAGAACAATCTTGGTCACTTGGGGCAAGATAATATAGCGTACTGTGTCAAAGGGACTAAACTTCAAAACCTTAGCAGCCTCATATTGACCTTTAGGAATGGTATCAATCCCCCCACGGAAGATTTCAGCAAAGTAAGCCGCATAATTGAGAACAAAAGCAATGATGGCCGCAGGAAGGCGATCCAAACGAATCCCAATACTTGGGAGCACATAATAGATAAAAATCAATTGCAAGAGCAAGGGTGTGCCTCGCATAATCCAAATATAAATATTAATCAAATGATGGAGGGGCTTCCAATGGACTTGCAAGGCAAAGGCAATCAAAACGCCCAAGGGAATAGAAAAAATCAAGACCAGTGCAAAAACCTGCAAAGTCATGCTTGCACCGCTCAATAAACTCGGTAATATCTCAAACAAATAAGACATACTGCACCTCCTAAAAATAATTGTTCCTATTATAGCATAAATAAACAAAATAACCAATAATTTTTGTAAAAAAATTCTCTTTAAAACGAAAAACTATATCTATCAAAAATGATAAGATACAGTTTTAAAAATATATTCTTATAATCTCTCAAATAAGTCTTGCATTTGCACATCATCTGGAACCAGTTTTAAATAAGTTTGTGCATTGACTTTTGCTTCCTCAAAGTAACCTAATTCACGCAAAAGATAGATATAGTGTTCCAGAAACTCTGGATTGTCCTTCAAATCCCCTACTAATTCTTGGTAAAGCTCATAGGCAGTATCCAAATCGTCCATTTCTTGATAGGAACGAGCAATCATCCACTTGGTCAAGAGATTTTCTGGCTCTTCGCTCTGCAAGTCTAGAATATCCTCATAACGCTCCTGCTCCAGATAAATAGTAGCTAGACGGAGTAAGATTTCTTCCGTATCCTCAGCATCTTCTTTAGCAGTAAGGAGGTAGTTCTCTGCATCACTAGCATCATGCAATTCATAAGAAAATTGTGAAGCAGCCAGCAAGAGACGAGTTTCAAAGGGATTTTTCTCTAATCCTTGCTTAGCGATACGCAGGGCTTCTTGAACTTGGTGTTCCTTATGTAAGGCCTGACTGTACCCATACTCATAGCCTTCAAAGTCAGGAGAAATGGTATCGATCTGCTTAAAATAGAGGACAGCTTTTTGGTATTCTTCTTGATCAAAGTAAAGGCTGGCCAGCTCAAAAGCTGTTAGGTCATCGTATTCTAACTCCAGGGCTTTTTCCAAAAACTCTGTAGCCGTTTCAAATTTCCCTAACTGAGCATAGGCAAAGCCAATTCGTTGATAGGTAGAAATGCCTGTTTGCTCATAAATTGAGCGATTATCTAACTGGGCATAGCCTTGAATAGCTTCTTGGTAATTTTCCAACTCACTATCCAACTCTGCCAAGCCAAATATTAAGAGAGGATCCTCTGAGTAGGTCAAAGCCTCCAGCAGTTTCTCACGCGCCACATCTGTCAAACCTTCCAACTGGTAAAGATCTGCCTTAAGAAGCAAAGCCGAGACATACCAGTCACTGTCAGCTTGGATTTCCTCAAGATAAGCAAAGGCTTCTTCGATTTGACCATCCTCGCTAGCGATTGTTGCTAGATTAAGATGAAGCTCTGGGAAATCCTCTACGATTTTCAGGTAAATTTCCTTGGCCTGAGGATAGAAACCAATTCCTTCAAGATAAGTTGCTAACTCATACAGAAGGTCACTTGGATCATTTTCTAAAGCTTCGGCGAAATAGTGCTCTGCCTTGGCTAAATCTTGCTCTTCCAAAGCATGTAACATCTGTTGACTATTGTTCACTCTTGACTTCCTCGCCCTCTTCTTCATATAGGCCACTGACTACCTTGTACCATTCGAAAATGGCTGAAATGACAACTTTAGCAGAAGCATAAACCGGAATACCAAGTAAAACTCCCCAGATACCAAACATGGATCCTGAAGTTAACAAAACAAAGAGAACATTAATAGGATGGATGTTTAATTGACTTCCCAAAATCAATGGAGAGACAAAACGGCCTTCAATAGTTTGTTCTACAATAAAGACAATCACTACTTTTAAAAGCATGACTGGCCCAGCAATCAAGCCCAATACTAGGGCAGGAAGCATGGCTAAGAAGCTACCCAAATAAGGAACCAGATTTAAAATACCAGCAGTAACACCCAACGTAACTGCATAGCGTAGACCAATGATCTTGAAGAAAATCATAAACATTACCGCAACAATAATAGCTACTGTTACTTGCCCTCGAACATAGTTGGACAACTGTTGATTCACATCTGATAAAACTTGTCCAACAGGTTCCTTCAATCTTGTTGGCATGAATTGGGTCAAATAGTGACGTAGGCCTTTCCCATCACGTAAGAGATAAAAGAGCATGAAAGGAACGATAATCAAGGCAACAATCACTTGAGATGTCCCGCTAATAAAGGCACTCACCCAGTTGACTGCCTGAGATGAAACCTTACTTGCCCAAACTGTAGCCTGACTTGAGAAGTTTGTCAAAACTTGCTCTAACTGAGGTCTAAAATCATCTGGTAAACGCTTAGTGACCAAATCATCAATAACTCGATCAGCATCTTCAAGGTAAACTGGGACATTCTTAGCAAAGGTTAAAACCTGACGTTGCAGATTTGGAATGGCGACTGCCAAGCCCCAAATGATAAAGAGAGCGATGATGACAAAGACAATACTGATTGCGATAACACGATTGATTTTGCGTTTTTCCATCCAATCAACAATAGGATTCAACAAATAATATAGCAAACCGGACAGAATGACTGGCAACATCACAACTGCCAAAAAGTCTAAAACCGGTGAAAATAGAAAACTAATCTTACTTAAAATAAACAGATTGAGTCCCAATAACAAAGTTACTAAGAATACCGTAATTGCCTTATTATCCAAAAACCACTTGAAAAACCAAGATAGGCTAAAATGTTTCTCTTTTTGCTCCATAAATACTTCCTTTCTATTGTTCTCCCATTATACCATTTTTAAATCAAAATAACTCTTTTTTAAAGTGCTTACATGGAGACCGCGACATAAAAAATCTCCTCAAAAGAGGAGATTCGATTAGTCTTGAATATGACGGTCTAAGTTCTTCTGATAATCAGCATTGGATTTGGCTTTTTCATCAGCAAATTTCTTACGGAACTCATCCATTTCTTTAGTAGTGACAATCTTATCTTGAATTTTCAGATACTTGTAGCTATTTTCACTAGTCTTGTCACCTACCCAGCCACCGGCACCACTGCCAGGAACCATTTTCGTCACTAGCATTTGAGCACCATCAGAGTATACTGGAGTAACAAGTGCACTATCTGACAACCAAGCTTGGGCCTTAGCATATTTGGTATAACGTTTTTGAAGGTCTGTTTTCTCACTATTTGCATCATCAATCAGTTCTTTGTATTTATCCAATCCAACTGTTTTAATAACTGGATTGTCTGTTCCTGGTGCCACACCAAGAGCACTTAGGAGACTTGGACCTGAAGTTGGATCAAATACATCTAGATAAGTCGATGGATCTGCAAAGTCTGGAGTCCAACCACTGACTGCATTAATATCCCAGTCAGTATTTGCATTGGAAGTAGCTAGAGTAGTCATACTTCCCAATTCGTCATTAGAAACTTGTTGAATATCAACAACTACATTGTCAGAGCCTAAGGCTTCCTCAATGGATTGTTTATAAGACTGAACCTGACGAATAAAATCTGGATTTGATGAAGAAATTGGCAAATCTAAATGAATTGGGAACTGTACTCCATCAGCTTGCAGAGTTTTCTTAGCAGCTTCAAACTTAGCCTTAGCCTTGTCTACATTATGAAGTGAATCTTGGGCATCATCAAGACTAACATCTTTCCAGACGTTATCCAATTTATCCAATTCTGTCTTAGTAACTTGACCAAATGTTTGATCTCCTACTTGAACAAATGTTGGAGGAGTGAAACTTGTCCGTAACTTACGAGGTCCTACTTCATCACCAAATACTTGAGAGATACCTGCTTTACGATCTACCGCAAAAGCCAAGGCTTGACGGAAATCTTTGTTTAAAAGTGCTTTCTTAGTAGATGATTTTTCTGCATCACTTGTTTTAGCAGTGTGATTGTAATTTACACGGTCGATATTGGTTGAGATATAAAAAACTCCTCCACGCTGTTGACCATACACAATATTATCCTTGTATTTTTCTTTTAGACGTTCATAGTTAGCAGAGTTTTTAAAGAGTGGTGCAGCTGGATAGTGTCCCTCATCAAAACCGCGACCTAGAGAGTCTGCATCTTGACCATCAAAGAAGGATAACTTGATATCATCAATAAAGACATTTTGTTTATCCCAGTAGTTTTGATTTTTGGTCATTTCGATAGAAGACTTAGATGTAAGACCTTTGAGGAGATAAGGCCCATTGTATAGAATGCTCGTTACATCAGTTGGTTTACCAAAGTCATCTCCTTTAGAAGCTAAAAAGTCTTCATTGACTGGTGCAAGGACTCCCATTGTTGTTTTTGAATTCCAGAAAGATTCTGGATGATTTAAAGTATAAACAACAGTATAATCGTCAGTTGCTTTTACCCCAACACTAGAAAAATCCGTTGTTTTCCCATTTACATAGTCATCTAATCCTTTGATAGAATCCTGTACGAGATAAAGAGCCTGTGATTTCTTATCTGCTGCGTGTTTCAGACCAGTTACAAAGTCTTGAGCCTTGACTTCACCATACTCTTCCCCCTCATTGGTATACCATTTGACACCCTGACGGATTTTATAGGTATAGGTCAAACCATCTTTGGAAACAGTCCAATCTTCTGCAACTGATGGAATAAGATTCCCATATTGGTCATTTTCAAGCAAACCGTCAATAACGTTACCTGTGATCTGTTTAGTGCTGACATTTCCAGAAACAGTATAATCCAGAGTCGAAGGATCTGATGAAAATACATAGGCATAAGTAACTGGTTTAGTTGCTTCCTTATTCCCATTACCAGATGAACAAGCTGCTAGAACAGCTACTGAGAGTACAGCAACTCCAGCTGCTAAGAAAACACGTTTTTTCATAAAAAACTCCTTTGCAATTTGTATAGGATTATTATAGCACTTTTCAAAAGGAAATCAATACAAAATCAAGTAAAATTTAATATTTTATTATATTTATCTTTGTGTTATAGAATTCCTCCAACTACAATTTTTGTGATATAATAGTCATATCTTTATTATAGAGGTAAAGTTATGAAAGAAACTGTTTATTTTGGAACTTATACACGTCGTACTTCCCAAGGGATTTACAAGGCAGATTTTGATACAGAAACTGGTCAGCTTTCAAATCTAGAACTTTTTGCAGCTGAGCCAAGTCCAACCTACCTTGCCTTTGACCAGCACCAACATTTATACACTGTTGGTAGTCAAGACGACAAGGGAGGAATTGCAGCCTATCAAACTGACGGGACTATATTAAATCATGTCGTTGAAGAAGGAGCTCCTCACTGTTATGTTGCCGTTGATGAAAAGCGTAATTTGGTTTACGCGGCAAACTACCACAAGGGACAAGTCCTTGTTTATAAACGTCAGGAAGATGGTCGTCTTCTACTTAGTGATGTGGATCAACATAGTGGCCAAGGTCCACATGAAAATCAAGCTTCCCCCCATGTTCACTATACAGATTTAACACCTGACAACTATCTAGTGACTTGCGACTTGGGAACTGACCAAGTCATCACTTATGATCTTGATCCAGAAGGAAAATTATCTAAGCTCTATACCTATCATAGCCAGCCAGGAGCAGGCTCACGCCATGTTATTTTCCATAACCATTATAAAATTGCTTATCTCATTTGTGAACTTAATAGCACTATCGAGGTTCTAATCTATGATGGTGTTGGCGAATTTGAACGCATGCAAGTCATTTCAACTCTACCAGACGGTTATCAAGGCTTTAATGGTACTGCTGCTATTCGTCTCTCTAAGGACGGTAAATATCTCTACGCTTCTAACCGTGGTCATGATTCTATCGCAGTATATACAATCCTTGCAGACGGTAGCTTAGAGTTGTTAGAAATCGTTCCAACGCATGGTCAGACTCCACGTGATTTTGATTTGACACCGGATCAAGAATTTGTCATTGCTGTCCATCAGGACTCTGACAATGCAACCGTCTTTAAACGCAATCTTGAAACTGGTCGTCTTGCAGAACTTTCCAACGACTTCCATGTTCCAGAAGCAGTCTGTATCAGTTTTGCATCTTAAGAAAACATAAAAAATGAACTTGGTAACTCAAGTTCATTTTTTCTTATAGTCTTTTTCCGACATTAATACGGTTAATAGCACGTTGAAGTGCAATCTTAGCACGACGTTCTTGGTCAATCAAGTGTTTGTCTTGTGCTTCTTCAATTTCACGCTCTGCTCGAAGTTTGGCACGTTCTGCACGACTAACATCGATATCACGAGCACGTTCTGCAGAATCAGCAACGATTGTGATGATATCATTGGCAATTTCAATAACACCTCCGTTTACTGCAATCCAGTTCACGTGATCTTCATCATCAATACGTTTCACCTTTACTTCATCAACTGCTAAAACCGCAATCATATTTTCATGTCGTGGCAAGATCCCCATCTCACCATCCAGAGTTCGAACCGATACATAGCTGGCATGGTGATCATAGACGAGACCATCTGGTGTCACGATCTGGACAGTTAACTGAGCCATAGTTCACCTCTTAAAATCCCATTTTTTCAGCTTTTGCAATCACATCTTCGATAGAACCTACACCACGGAAGGCATCTTCTGGCAAGTGGTCATGTTTACCATCAAGGATTTCCTTAAAGCCACGTACAGTTTCAGCAACTGGAACATAAGAACCTGGCTGACCAGTAAATTGTTCCGCAACGTTGAAGTTTTGTGACAAGAAGAACTGGATACGACGGGCACGAGCAACCAAGGTCTTTTCTTCATCAGAAAGCTCATCCATACCAAGGATAGCAATGATATCTTGCAATTCATGGTAGCGTTGAAGAACACGTTTAACTTCTGCAGCAACTGCGTAGTGCTCTTCTCCAACGATTTCAGGTGCCAAGGCACGTGAGCTTGAAGCAAGTGGATCCACGGCTGGGTAGATACCCAATTGTACCAACTTACGTTCCAAGTTTGTTGTAGAATCCAAGTGAGCGAAGGCTGTTGCTGGCGCTGGGTCAGTATAGTCATCCGCTGGCACATAGATAGCCTGGATAGAGGTTACAGAACCCTTTTTAGTTGATGTGATACGCTCTTGCAATTGACCCATTTCTGTAGCAAGTGTTGGTTGGTAACCAACGGCTGATGGCATACGACCCAAAAGGGCGGATACTTCTGAACCAGCCTGAGTGAAACGGAAGATATTATCGATAAAGAGAAGCACGTCTTGTCCTTCTACATCACGGAAGTATTCAGCGATTGTCAAACCAGTAAGGGCAACACGCATACGTGCTCCTGGTGGCTCATTCATCTGACCAAATACCATGGCTGTTTTCTCGATAACGCCTGATTCTTTCATTTCCCAGTAAAGGTCATTTCCCTCACGAGTACGTTCCCCAACACCAGTGAATACTGAGATACCACCGTGTTCTTGGGCAATGTTGTGAATCAATTCTTGGATCAAGACGGTTTTACCAACTCCGGCACCACCGAAAAGTCCAACCTTACCACCTTTAAGGTAAGGGGCAAGAAGGTCGATAACCTTAATCCCTGTTTCAAGGATTTCAGAAGAGGTAGACAACTCATCAAAAGTTGGAGCTTTTTTATGAATTGGCTGACGCTCTGCATCTTCTGTAAAAGGAGCTTCCAAGTCAATGGTATCTCCCAAAACATTGAAGACACGTCCCAAAGTTTCTTTACCTACTGGTACAGAGATTGGACGACCTGTGTCCAATACTTCCATTCCACGAGTCAACCCATCTGTTGATTCCATGGCGATAGTACGAACCATACCATCTCCCAACTCTAAGGCTACTTCAAGGACGATTTTTGTTTTTCTTTCGTCATTTTTGTAGACGACAAGTGCATTGTTAATCTCAGGAAGTTTTTCCCCTGCTGCAAACAAGACGTCTACAACGGGACCGATAACCTGAGCAATTTTACCTGAACTCATCTCCTTCTCCTATTCTATATAAGATACTGTCGGTTCCTAGTTCAACTAGGTCCTAATACTCTTCGAAAATCAAATTCAAACCACGTCAGGCGTCGCCTTACCGTACTCAAGTACAGCCTGCGGCTAGCTTCCTACTTTGCTCTTTGATTTTCATTGAGTATAAGTTCATTTTCATACGAGCTGGACTAGAGCCTATTCTAAGGCACTAGCTCCTGCTACAATTTCTGTAATTTCTTGTGTAATCGCCGCTTGTCTGGCACGGTTATACTGAATTGTCAAATCATTAATGACTTTCTTAGCATTATCTGTCGCTGTTTGCATGGCTGTCATACCCGCAGCATTTTCAGCTGTCTTAGCATCGATAATAGCCCCGTAAATCATACTTTCTGCAAACTGAGGCAACAACTGCTCCAAAATTTCTTCTCGACTAGTTTCCAATTCAAAGGTCAAGCTGTAACTGTCATCTGCTTCATTTGGATCCAAGTCAACAATTGGAAGCATTTGTTCCACACGCATTTGACTGGTTAGCGTATTGACATGATGGTTATAGCAGACATAGAGTTCATCAAAAAGTTCATTTTGGTACATTTCAACAGTTTTTGAAATAATCTTACGGACTTCATCAAAGCTTGGTTGATCCGCCAAGCCACGTAGTTCATAAAGTGGTTGAATACCACGAGCTTTAAAGAAATCAGCTCCCATTCCACCAATACAGATCATTTCAAAACCTTTACCGTCTGGATGGTATTCTTCTTTCAGCTCCATAACGGCTTTCAGAATAGAAGAATTATAACCTCCAACCAAACCTCGGTCTGAAGTAATGACGATATAGCCTGTCTTCTTAACTGGACGACTAATCAACATCGGATTGGTTGAACTGCCAGCTCCATTCCCATGAAGAATATCCGTCAAAAGTTTACGAACTTTCTGAGCATAAACTTGGAAGTTGCGAGCAGCTTCTTCAGAACGACCTAGCTTAGCAGCTGATACCATCTGCATGGCATTAGTGATTTGACTCGTATTTTTTGTTGAGGCGATTTTTGTTTTAATATCATTTAGAGATACTGCCATCTGACACCTCTATTCTTATTGGAAGCTGGTTTGATTGAGAAACTCTGTAATCGCAGCATCCAAGACTGCTTCTTCTGGCAAGTCTTTTGTATCACGAATGGTTTCCAAAATCTCTGGATGTTGAGCGTCAAAGAAGGCATGGAACTCTTCCTCGAAACGTACAATTTCATCTACTGGAACAGTATCCAAGAAACCATGTGTCAAAGCATAGAGAATGGTTACTTGTTTCTCAACAGGTAATGGTTTGTGAACAGGTTGTTTCAAAACTTCAACTGTACGACGTCCACGGTTCAACTTAGCCTGTGTTGCTGCGTCCAAGTCAGAACCAAACTTAGTGAAGGCTTCCAACTCACGGTATGAAGCAAGGTCGATACGAAGTGTACCAGCAACCTTCTTCATGGCTTTGATTTGTGCAGAACCACCTACACGAGATACAGATGAACCCGCGTCGATGGCTGGACGAATACCCGCATTAAAGAGACCATCGCCAAGGAAGATTTGTCCATCAGTGATAGAAATCACGTTGGTTGCGATATAGGCAGAGATATCTCCTGCTTGTGTCTCGATAAACGGTAGGGCTGTAATAGATCCACCACCAAGTTCATCAGAAACTTTAGCTGAGCGCTCAAGCAAACGGCTGTGAAGGTAGAAAACATCCCCTGGGAATGCTTCACGACCTGGAGGACGACGAAGCAAGAGAGACAGTTCACGATAAGCTACCGCTTGTTTTGAAAGATCATCATAAACGATCAAAACATGCTTACCTTGGTACATAAATTCTTCCGCCATGGCAACCCCAGCATAAGGAGCTAGGAAGAGCAATGGAGATGGTTGTGAAGCAGAGGCTGTCACAACGATTGTGTAGTCCAAGGCACCGTACTGACGTAGTGTTTCTACTTGCGTACGAACTGTTGATTCTTTTTGTCCAATCGCAACATAGATACAGATCATATCTTGACCTTTTTGGTTCAAGATTGTATCAATCGCAATGGTTGTTTTCCCTGTCTGACGGTCACCGATAATCAACTCACGTTGGCCACGACCAATCGGTACAAGGGCGTCAATAGCTTTCAAACCAGTTTGCAATGGTTCTGATACAGACTTACGTTGCATAACACCAGGAGCTGGTGCTTCTACTGGACGAGTTTTATCAGTGTGGATTTCTCCAAGACCGTCAACTGGACGACCAAGCGGATCCACAACACGACCAATCAGACTTTCACCTACTGGGACTTCCATGATTTTACCTGTACGGCGGATTGTATCGCCTTCACGGATATCTGTAAAGTCACCTAGGATGATAATACCAACATCTGTTGACTCCAAGTTTTGAGCCATACCATAAGAGCCGTTTTCAAAAATCAACAACTCTCCACTCATGGCATTTTCAAGTCCGTGAGCACGCGCGATACCGTCCCCGATATAGGTTACAACACCTGTTTCAGTCACATCAAAATTGGGTTTGAAATTTTCAATTTGTTGCTTAATTAAAGCGCTGATTTCTTGTGCGTTAATTGCCAAAAGAACACCACTTTCTATTTCAAATTTTCTTTAACAACTTTAAGTTGTTGTTTAATACTCACATCAATTGTCTTGTGATTGGCAAAAATGACAAAACCACCAATAAGACTTTCATCGATTTGTTCTTTTACACTCCTTACTTTCAGAGACATTTTTTTCTCAATCAAAGGGAGCAAGCGACTCTTCTGTTCATCAGTTAAAGGATGAGCTGACGTAATCGTCACTTCAAATCGATTTGTTTCTTTTTCAAGTCGGTTCAGACAATCTACAAGAATATCATAAAAAAGATTTGCTCTGTGATTGTAGATAAGAACCTGGATAAAGTTTTGCAATAAAGTCGACACTGAATCTTGGAAGAACACAATCGTTTTTTCCTTGTCAGACTCGTCTACTGCCACTTTTTTTAAAAAAGAAGGTAAGCCTGTTTCTTCAGCAACTTGCTTGATTTGAGCTAAGTCTGAAAAGATACGGTCTTCTGCTCCTTTTTCTATAACCAATTGGACAAAAGGCATGCTGTATTTTTCAATTACCTTTACTGTTTTCTTGTCCATTAAGCTTCTCCTAACTGATCGATATACTGATCAATGAGTTCTTTATGGGCATGACCGTCAAGGTTTTGTGAGATGATTTTACCAGCCAAGCTGATTGTCAAATCTGCTACCTCACCCTTAACGCTTTGTAAAGCTTCAGCTTTATTTTGAGCAATTTCTTGGTTTGCTTTTTCTTTCAAGCGTCCTGCTTCTAGCTTAGCATCTGCTAAAATACTAGCTTTGCTTTTCTCAGCTGTTTCTTTCGCATTCTCAATGATTGTCTTAGCTTCTTTACGGCTACCAGCCAATTCATCTTCGCGTTTCTGAGCCAATACTTCTGCTTTTTGACGTGCTTGTTCAGCTCCGTCAATATCTGCTGCAATTTTTTCTGCTCTTTGTTCGAAAATGCTAGCCAAATTTGACCAAGCGTATTTCTTAACCAAGACTAGCAAGAGAATAAAGGAACCAGCGATTAGTATAAAATCACCAAGTAATTCACCTACTGTTACATTCATAAACTACTCCTTTCTATTCTTCATCATTAATTTTATTTCCTAGGTACATTGAAGATAACAATGTAAATACATATGCCTGTACACAAGAAATAAAAACAGAAAATGCAGTCCAGATTAGATTTGTTCCAAAAGCAATAGGATACCAATAGAAGGCCTGATGAGAAAGTAGGACTAACATACTTGCCATCACTTCCCCTGCAAAGATATTACCAAAGACCCGCAATGCAAGTGAAAGGAGATTGGTAACTTCTTCCAAGAGATTCATTGGTGTCATAAAACCTGGTGTTACAAATGCTTTTAAATACTTTTTGATTCCACGACGACGAATTCCTTCTACGTGGGTCATTAAGATAATTGTAAAAGACAAGACCAAGTCAAATGACAAATTTGCTGTTGGTGAGGTCCAAAGATTTACACCATCTGTAGTCTGAATTCTAGCCATTAAGCCAATATTATTTGCAATGGCCATAAATAGGAATAAACAGAAATAAAAGAGAGAATAATCCTTTATCATTGGACCAAGGTTTGATTTTGTAAATCCAACAACAAAATCAAATAAATACTCTAATACATTTTGTTTTCCTGTGGGTCTCAAAGTCATATTTCGAGTTGCCCAATAAATAAAGCCAAAAATAAGTGCTACAGTCAACAAAGTCAAAACTACTATGGTTAAATTAAAGGTAACAGGACCAATATTGATGGTTGGATTAATACTTTCTTCCATCTAAAATCCTCCCTTTTTCAATTTATACTTCTTTTATTTGATGATAAATGAAAAGACAAGAGTAACGAAGAAAGTACCTTCAATAAAGGCAACCCCTAGGATCATCAAACTACGTAGTTCTGAGATGATATCTGGTTGGCGAGCAACTGATTTCAACAAACCGTTCATCAACATACCTTCACCAAGAGATACACCCATACAGGCAAGACATAGACCGAAAAATGTTAAATTCATGACGAATTCTCCTTTTAATTAAAATTTACTTACTTAGTTTAGTCCTAAAAATTGGATTTGTCAACTTTTTACTTACGTTGAAAGCGTTTAATGAAAATTATTTACAATTTTACTATTTTTAAGTCTATTATATAGAAAATTTTGGAAAAAACTTGTAATAAATGCGTCCATTATCTGAGTCTTTCTGAAAAATAATGAAAAAATCCGAGATGAAATCTCGGATGGAAATTAATATATTTTCTTTAAACTAATGCTCTTTTAGTAAGAAGAATTAAAGGGAAATCTTTAGTTTCCTACATGTTTATTAAGCTCGAACTGTGACGCTGGTTCCATCTTCTTTATAAAGATTGATAAGACCTTCTTTGAGCGCACGAACCATATCTCCTGCTTGAACGGGTTGTGGGACTTTGATTGTCAAGAGTTCCATTGGATTTGGAGCACGGTCGATTTTATTGCCTTTAGCATCATGCAAATCTTCGATATAAGTTTCAAAGTGACGGAAACCTGGGCCATAAAACTCAACTTGGTCCCCTTCGTTAATAACGTTCCGTTGACGAATAGTTGCTGTTTGTGTCGCATCATCATAGGAAACTACTTCAGCGACAAACTTATACTCAGGAATTTTACGGCGAGCACCGAACAACTGCTCATTTTCAGATGGTGTACCGTAGTAGAAACCTGTTGCCAATTCACGTTGGGCAACCTTCCACATCTCATCAATCAAGTCTTGCTTAATAGCTTCGAATTTTTCTGGACTTTCTAGATAAGCATCAACAGCCGCCTTGTAGCAGTTGGTTACTGTTGATACGTAGTGAATAGACTTCATACGTCCTTCGATTTTTAGACTGTCCACACCATTTTCAATCATATCTGGAATGTGGTCAATCATAGACATGTCAACAGCTGACATTGAAAATTCTTCTGGAATCTCACCTTTAAGGCTCTTGCGTTCTTGGCCAAATGGCATATCGTAGAGATCATATTTCCAACGGCAAGACTGAGAACATCCACCACGGTTGGCATCACGCATACTCATGTGGTTTGAAAGAGTACAACGACCAGAATAAGAAATACACATGGCACCATGTACAAAGGCTTCAATCTCAACATCTGTACGTTTGCGAATTTCTGCCAATTCTTCCATTGAAACCTCACGCGCCAAAACGACACGAGTTAAACCTAGTTCTTTCCAGAACTCAAGGGTTTCATAGTTAGTCGCACTTGCTTGGGTAGAGAGGTGGATTTCAAGACCAGGCGCTTCAGTCGCTGCAATCATAATCAAGGCTGGGTCAGACACGATAACTGCCGCGATTCCGATATCACGTAATTTACGGAACCACTCACCAGCACCAGCCTCATTTCCTTCGTGCATAACCATGTTGGCAGCCACATAAACCTTAGCACCATACTTGGCCGCAAACTGGACACCTTCTTCCATCTGTTCGAAAGTAAAGTTTCCGGCACGGCTACGAAGACCATAGGCCTGACCACCGATAAAGACAGCATCCGCTCCATATTGAACAGCTACTTTTAGCTTCTCTAAAGTTCCTGCAGGTGATAAAACCTCAGGACGTTTTAATGTTTTTGTCATGTTTTCTCCTATTTGCAATATAAAAGTTTGACGTTTTTCCTTCTCATTTTATAGTAAATAAGCCATAAAATCAAGCCTAGACAGATTGTTTTGACAATTCTAATCTTTTAAACTTTGTATAATAATTGTTAAACTATCGAATATAAACCAATTTTAACAAGTAGCCAAAAAGTCTAGAAAAGTAAAAACCAGTATCCAATGATACCGGCTCATTAAACTACATAAATTAGTCCTTAGATGACTACTCCCACTCAACTGTTGCAGGTGGTTTACTTGTGATATCGTAGACGATACGGTTAACGTGATCCACTTCGTTTACGATGCGTACTGAGATTTTTTGAAGAACTTCCCAAGGAATTTTGGCAAAGTCAGCAGTCATACCATCGATAGAGGTAATAGCACGGATTGCAATCGTATAGTCGTAAGTACGACCGTCACCCATAACACCAACTGAACGAACGCCTGTGTTAACTGTGAAGTATTGCCAGATATCGCGGTCAAGGCCAGCTTTAGCGATTTCCTCACGAAGAATAGCGTCTGATTCACGAACTGTTTCTAGCTTTTCTTCAGTGATTTCACCCATAACACGGATAGCAAGTCCTGGTCCTGGGAATGGTTGGCGCCATACGATATGGTCTGGCATACCAAGCTCTGTACCGAGGGCACGAACTTCGTCTTTATAGAGAGTGTTGAGTGGTTCGATCAATTCAAACTGCATGTCTTCTGGAAGACCACCCACGTTGTGGTGTGACTTGATAGTTTGAGCTGTATCCGTACCAGACTCGATAACATCTGTATATAAAGTACCTTGAGCAAGGAATTTCACATCTTTGAGCTTGCTTGCTTCGTCATCGAATACATAGACAAACTCATTACCGATAATTTTACGTTTTTGTTCTGGGTCAGAAACGCCAGCAAGTTTATCAAGGAAACGTTTAGCAGCGTCTGCTTTGACGATATTCAAACCAAACTTACCACCAAGCATGTCCATAACTTGGTCCGCTTCTCCTTTACGAAGAAGACCGTGGTCTACGAAAATACAGATCAATTGATCGCCAATCGCTTTTTGGAGAAGAACCCCAACGACAGATGAGTCAACCCCACCTGAAAGGCCAAGAAGGACACGTTTATCACCAACAGTTTCACGAATTTTTTGAATCTGCATATCAATGAAGTTATCCATTGACCAATCGCCTTTAGCCTTACAAATGTTAAGAGCAAAGTTACGAAGGATATCATTTCCGTATACAGAATGACGAACTTCTGGGTGGAATTGGATACCGTAAATGTGTTTATCTGGGTTTTCGATGGCTGCGTATGGGCAATCAGCTGATGTACCTGTACGAACAAAGTCGGCAGGAATCTCAGTAACTGCATCACCATGGCTCATCAAAACAGTCTGCTCATCAGGTGTTGATTCAAAAAGAGCTGATGGTGTGTGAGTTAGGGTTGATTGACCATATTCACGATTTCCAGCGTCACCTGCAGGAACAACTTTTCCTCCAAGTTTATGGGTCAATAACTGCATACCGTAACAAATTCCCAAAATAGGAATTCCGAGTTCGAAGATTTCTGGGTCAATATCGAATGAACCATCTTCATATACAGAGTTTGGACCACCTGAAAGGATGATTCCTACAGGGTTGATTTCACGAACTTCAGCAGCTGAAATTTTATGACTCTTTAGCTCTGAAAAAACACCAATCTCACGGATACGGCGGGAAATCAGCTGGTTGTACTGGCTACCATAGTCCAATACGATGATTTTTTCTACATCTTGCAAATCAGTTGAAATGTTGCTCATCTTTTTCCTTTCTCAAAAGAAATATCTTTTTTCAATATTCTATCACAAATAAGGGCGAATTACCAACTAAACAAGGCGAAGTTTGACTTTTTCTAGTTTATTGGGGTACAATAGAGAAAAGATAGAAATGAAGTGAAAAATATGCTACCTGCTTATATGAAAATCCATGATCAGATTAAAAAGGATATTGACGAACATCGTTGGGCTATTGGAGAGAGGCTCCCTAGTGAACGAGATTTAGCAGAGCAGTTTGAGGTCAGTCGCATGACCCTCCGCCAAGCCGTATCTCTATTAGTCGAAGAAGGTGTCTTAGAGCGCCGTGTAGGAAGTGGCACCTTTGTATCCAGTACACGTGTACAAGAAAAGATGAGAGGGACAACTAGTTTTACTGAAATTGTTAAGTCTCAAGGTAAAGTACCCTCTAGCCAGCTCATTTCCTACAGAAAAACCATTCCCAATGAGCAGGAAGTTGCCAAGCTAGGAATTTCTCCAACGGACAATATTATCCGAATGGAGCGGGTTCGCTATGCCGACCAAGTTCCTCTAGTTTATGAAGTTGCTTCTATTCCTGAAAAATTCATTAAGGACTTTAAAAAAGAAGAAATCACTAGTCATTTCTTCCAAACCTTGCAAAAACACGGCTACCGTATAGGCAAATCACAGCAGACCATCTATGCTCGTCTTGCTAAAGAAAAGATTGCCCACTATTTGGAAGTTGAAAAAGGACATGCTATTCTTGGTTTGACTCAGGTTTCCTATCTAGAAGATGGTACTGCATTTGAATACGTAAAAAGTCAATATGTAGGCGAACGCTTTGAATTTTATCTTGAAAACAATTAATACTCTTCGAAAATCTCTTCAAACCGCGTCAACGTCGCCTTGCCGTACTCAAGTACAGCCTGTGGCTAGTTTCCTAGTTTGCTCTTTGATTTTCATTGAGTATAAAATACTACGCAAAAACTCTCTGTCACGGACAAAGAGTCTTTTTTATTTTTCTAAGAGTAAATCTTTCAAAGAAATCAGAGTTACTGCAATTAAAATCATTGCCATACCAAGAAAATCAATAGGATAAAATTGTTCATTCATGATCAGGAAAGCAAAGAAAACTGCCGAAATCGGCTCAATTGAAGCCAACAAGCTTGACTTGACCGGTCCTATCAGACTGGTTCCTTTAAGGAAAGCTGTATAGGCAAAGACAGTCCCGATAAGAATAATGCCCGCAAATGCAAGAAGAAAATCAAGACTAGTTGGAATAGTAGCCTGTAGAACTCCTGTAAAAGGAAGGGCGACCAAACCAGCTATGACCATTCCCACACCAATGACCAAACTGCTCCCCCACTTCTTAATCAAGGATATGGGCAAAATGATATAAAGTGCGTAAGTCAGAGCAGAAAAGAGACCCCAGAACAGGCCTGCAGGTGTCATGGATAACTGGTCCAACTGCCCATGAGTTGCGATCAAGAAGGTCCCTCCAATGGCTAATATGATGGAAACAATCTCTCCCAGTGTCGGCGCCACCTTATCCTTGATACAGCTATAAATCAAAATCCCGACAGGACAAACATACTGAAGTACCGTCGCGGTTCCTGCATTGGTTTCCTGAATAGCAGTTAGATAGGCAAATTGATTAAGAAAAAGTCCAATCAAAGCAAAAATGAGAAGAGACAGCAAACTCTTTCTATCCTTTAAAAAGGTCAGCATTTTATCCTTTGCAGTAGCATAAGCCAAGATCATGAGAATTCCACCAGCGATTAAAAGACGCAAGTTAGTCAAGACTAGAGCCGAAATTCCGTTTGCCATCAGGTATTGGCCACTCGTTCCAGACAAGCCCCAAGCAATACCAGCCACAACTGTTAATAGAGTCCCTTTTAAACTATTTGACATGTCTCTCCTTACTCTTCTTTACGAATCAAGTCCATCACTTGATTGCGATCTAAAATCCATTGAGCCCGCTCATCCTTTTCATAGGTACGATTCGATAGGAAAATAGCCGCTTCTTGCTTCTGACGATTCCACATGATAAAGGTACCTGTATAGCCCGTATGGTCTAGCCAATCTCCTTCCAAATTCCATGCTAAAGAACGTTCCTTGTCAACCAAAGGAGAAAAATTTTGACTCAAATCTCTTGCAAAATCATCTGCTAAATAGTATTCTAAAAAGATTTGTAAATCCTTTACAGTCGAAAACAAACCAGCACTACCAGCATGTCTGCCCAAGATACGAGCCTTGGGATCATGCACTATTCCTGCCTCCACACCTCTGACTGTTGGAACAGCAAGCTCAACAGGACCAAACTTAGTTTCCGTCATTCCCCAAGGTTTAAAAACTTGTTCTTGTAAAATCTCATCCAGGTCTTGATCAAAAATTCTCTCTAAAATAGAGCCCAACAGCAAAAAATGGACATCTGAATAAAGAAAGGCTGGCTGACTTCGTCTGTTGAGATGAAACATCGCTTCTTTTAATTCTGAGGCAGTTAAAAGATCACGATCGGGAATAAAAGGATCAAGATTTGTAGCATGGGTTAAGAGCTGGCGAATAGTGATGTCTGGATAATCGCTCTCAGGTAAAAAATCGGTTACTGGTCTGTCAATATCTAATTGACCTTTATCCCACAAGAAGGTAAAAACGGTGCCAACCCCAACAACCTTGCTGACACTGGCTAGGTCGTAAACTAATCCTGCCTCAGTCTGCAAGCCATGCTCTGGGTCACTCAAGCCTAAATAGACCTCCGTCCATTGATTGTCCTTAAAATACGCAAAAGAGGCTCCGGGATAAATCCCTGCCTCGATTTGTTCTTCTATTTTTTTAATAATCTTGGTCCACTTCATACTTCTTCAAACCACAATTCAACATTATTTCTATCTTTACCAAGGAAGAATTTTTCAGACTTAGGAATAAAATATTCGGTAGACTCAAATTTCTGGCGCAGACTTTCTATATCTAGTTCATTGACCAAGAACTTAAGCATAGATAAGTCCCAAGTAACCGTATTGTCCACAGTCAAATCCTGCCCCTGAGCTGGGATAAAATCAAGGGATGTCCCAATTTCAGATGATTCCAAGAAACTTTCGATATCAGTTGGAAAATGTAATTCCATAGAAATCTCAAACTTACTCAAAGAAATTGATTCCAAATCTGTTTGAAATTCAGGCTTTTCTTCTACTTCTACTAGACTGGCTCTATCATCTTCTGCATGAATCAAAATTAAATCATCTTCTGGTGAGAAAACTTCAAATGCGTAGCCATTATTCCCCTTATATAATTGACGAATCGAATCTGTTTTAGATAAGAGCCCTTCAATTTCCAAAGGATTTTCCACCTTGACAATCAGTTTAGCCAGCTTTTTTCTTCCCTCTACCTTACGAGTACGCATACTTGGAGCTTCTTCTAAAACCAGCTTTTCAAGACCTGTTTGGTCACCTAGTGACAGAAAGGCCGACTCTTCTAACAAGGCCTTCATACCAAGGGTTTCAATATAAAATGTTTCATTTAATTTTCTATTATTAACTTTTAAAGTAGGAATAATCCGTACAATTTGATTTACATTCATAAATTCCTCCAACTATTTTATTTTAAAGGATTTTAGAATTTTTTACAAGATATTATGCTCAAATTTACCGATTTTTCGTAAAAAGGTAACTTCTCAAAGTAACTTCCACTTGCCTGACCAAAGTGGAAATTAGTCTAAAACGGATTTTTATGGTGGAATTA